>JAIDSM010000237.1 GCA_029061225.1 Muribaculaceae bacterium | reverse complement strand
TTGATTGATCTAAGGGCTTTCGGTGTCAGATCGTTCAGTTTTCCGCTGCCGTTCTCCTCCAGAGTGCCCCATGGTTTTGGCTCAGGAGTAGTATTGCTGAAGATACGCGGAAACATCTGATAGATAATCAATCTTTCCTTATTATTCATATATTCTGTGATTCATATACTTATCAATTAAACCTCTCACCCAATCACAAATCCTAATCCCTTACCCCTACTCTCACCCCTCAACCCTTAACTCTTAACCCTTAACTCTTAACCCTCAACCCTCAACCCTTAACCCTTAACTCTTAAAACTTACTTTAGCTTCTTCTCCAGAATCCTGCAAGCAGTCTCATATCCAAGATCGACGATATGGTGCAGCTTGGCTACATCGAATGTGCCGATGGCGTGCGCTCCACGAAGATTTATAAGGACATCACACATCTTAGCATCATTCACCATATTAGACTTGGACATAAGCTGATAGCTTCGGAGTGCTATTTCCACTAAATTGTGTTTTGATGGATCCTTCCATATATTGTGGAATGGCGAGCAGTTGAAGCCATAAAGCGTCTTACAGTACTTTCTTACAGCCCATGCCGGGAGATTGCGCAGGACACCGCCGTCGACATAAACGCCCCCATTGATTTTCACAGGCTCGAATACAATAGGAATGGAACAGGATGCAAGCACTCTCGGCACTATCTCCCCTCTCGCCCAGCCGATCGACTTGCAGTGCTGAAAATCTGTAGCGCATACTATCGTGGGAATCTTCATGTCCTCAAGATTTCTGACAGGAAGCCACGATTCTATCAGCTTGCCGAATTTGTCGATCTTCATAAGTGAGTTTCCGGGTACTTTCCAGGTGACAAACTCCTTGACCTTCGAGAGATCCTCGAAGCAATGAAGCATATCGTCAGGAGTCAATCCGGCTCCGTACATCACGGCAGCCACGCTTCCTGCCGACACACCGGACATGACATCCGGATAAATTCCAAATTGCTCCAGTGCCTTCAACACTCCTATGTGAGAAAATCCACGGGCACCTCCGCCGCTGAAAGCATACCCCACTGAGTTAGTAGAAAACCCTATCTTCTCAAGAATCTCTCCTATGTTCCAAATCATATTCCTAATCTTTCCTTTTTAATTGTTTACAATAATTATCTATTCTCTATCGTATCCTCACTCATCTCCAAACCTTGGTCATGCAGGCCTGCTTTCATAACGGAATCCTCAGATTCCGCTTTGTCATCCTGATCCTCCTTTCTCTTTCTCTTGAAGAGCCTGTCGAAATCTCTTCTGAACACCACTCCCACTCCCTGGGTAGTAAGGGCTGAACGCAGATAATAGTTCTGGTCGTTGAAGTGATTATAGGCCTTGAGTCTGAGATTCCCGTTCTTGCTGAGCAGATACTCGATATCAAAGTCTCCAACAAACTGAGTGTTGCTCGTTGAGCGGTCTCGGTAACCGAAATTACCGTTGATGAGCAGACGGTTGTTAAGCAGACGTGATGAAAGCGCAAGGTCAAATTCCATATCTGAGAAGTCTCCCTTTTCGCTTCTGAACGATGGCGACACATTAAGCTTATCCGTCATCTGGCTCAGAATATTGCTCAGCTGAGAGGATATTGTTGAGGAAGCCATACTCGACCATTCGCTGCCATTGCTCTGGCCGCCCGTATACTCAGGTGTATAGAATCTGTTGAGAGCGAGAAGATAGATGATCTGCCGGCTCATCATGTCATTGGTGGATACTATGCTTTTGACCTTGCGCTCCACATCTGAAGTAAGCGACGGCAATTCGATGTCGAATGTAATGTCGGGATTGGTCATAGGACCGTCTACCAATAGCACGGCATCTACAGGCACATTTGTCCTGTTCAGCTCCTTATCCGTCGAGAAGCTCTTGTCAAGGTCTGTCAGGTTGGTATTTACCCTGTAGGTGGCGGCAATGTCGAGAGTAGCCTTCATAGGATCTCCGTCAAACTTTATAAGACTTCCCTTCTTTATATTGAAGTTCTTGATGATGATGTCCTGAAGCGTAAAGTTATAGTTTCCTTCATCAAGCACATAAGTGCCGATCATCCTTAGATCGTTGCTAGCCATATTGTAATCCATCTGAAGCGCACCTTGTCCTCTCGCTGTAATGTTGTCACCGGCACGCGGATCCATTACCAACGTCACAAGCGCGTCGTTGGTGACAGTGCCTTTCAACGATAGTATGACATTGCTTGAAGATGTCTCCATCTCCTGCGTCTGCTTATGGAATCTTTTCAGATATTCCGGTACACTGTCTACCTTGGCTGCCGTCAGACTCTCCTTCCTTCTGTCGGTAAATGTCAGGAAAGAAGACTGTTCTACATCCTCCGCATCGCTTATCACATAGTAGAATTTCGACCCTTCCTCTGTGGTCATATTCATATCTATGTCGATCAGCCCGGGCTCTCCGTTGATCTGGGCGTGACCGGATCCGTAGATTGTGCCATACCAGAGAGGATTGATCTTCTCGTTGGTATTGTAGCAAAGAAGAGACTTTGCATCCCGCAGCTTGAAACTGAATACCGGATCGTGGAAATATCTATGCTTGAGCCAACCGCTGAATTGAGCGGAATGACCCTCATCGTCGTATAGGGTCAGCGGAGCGACATCTATCATGCCTTTGGAGAGGAACACCGAATCATTTCCGGCATGATACCACGTATTAGTGAAGTCAAGCTTCATCGACAACGTGTCGGCTTTAAGCCCACCCGTAAGATCTATATCTGAGAAGGTCCCGTAGAGCTTACATTTGCCGGAGGCAGCCCCATAGATGTCAGAGCAGAAAGCCGACACAAAAGGCTTCATGAATCCTATATTGATTCTGTTGGCGTCAAAACCAAAACTGAGGGAATCCCGGGTCACCCATATTCCACCGTCTATACTTGCCCTCCTTTCCCGCGTCAGGGGATCACGTATCACACCGTAAATGCCGACTTTTTGCTCAGAGGCCATGTAGTCAGATGCAAGATCGCCATCGCCGAGAATTGCTCCATTATAGCTGAGTCCCTTCACTCGCAAAGACTTCGTCTTTGCGGCAGGAGCCTTAGTGAGAAGCTTACTTCCTTCCACCTCTCCTGAAGCCATACCTCCAAACGTCACATAATTTATGTTAAGTATGTTGAAGATATATTCGAGGTCTATGTCATTAAGCTTGACCTTAAGAACGTCGTTGGTGCTCTCTGACGCCGTGCCGTCTATCTTCACAAACTGATCTTCATGCCTTATCAGGAAATTGCTTATAGAAATGCGTTTTCCAGAATAATCAATCCCCCCTTTTGCAATCATCCAAGACATATCATTGACAGTGATCACAGACGGAAGAATATCGACGTTTACCGCCAACTCACCGTCGTGACTGAAGGAATCAGGAAGACGGGAGAACGATGCCTCAAGCCCTAATCCTCCTTTCACGACGCTTTCCATTGTAGGATTGATGCCGAGATTGACCGTGACCTTATCCCTCACTGCAAAAATATCGGCCACAAGCTCAGCATCTCCCTTTTTAGCAGGAAATATAAGGCCGGTATTCATCCTTGCGGTCCCGAGTGAGGAATCGAGATTCATCGACATTCTTATATCTCGTAAAAGCTTGTTTTTACCTTGCTGAAGATGCGGAGTGCTGAATGTAATATCCGCTATTCCGCGGCTTGCATCGACAGTCCCTTTTATAGGAATATCTATGAGAGGCCGAATCGGGGTCTCGAAAAAGACATAAGGTCCGGATACCCCCTTTATGTTGATATCATAAACGAAGTCGTTGACTGATTGCGTCTCATGCTTGAGTCCCTTTTCTGACGGCAAAAGCGTAGGGAAGACCGATGCTATCATGTCCTTTAGTTCTTTGGGCAACGTGCTTGGGAGGATTTTGCCGGTCAGACGCGCCGACAGCCAGTCGCAGTCTATCTTTACATCTCGTGCGAACGGAGCTTCATGGTTGGAATCGTCTGAGGTTACCTCATCGATTGAAGCTTTCAACGTTGTGAGACTGAGTTTCCTTCCGTCTCGTCTTTCGAAATCTAAATCTTTAAGGTTTATTTCACCGATTATGTTATCCGCGTTGTTGCCCACGGTATGTACCGTCAGGCTGCCCGACAGACTGCAGTCGGCCATTTTTCCTTTGACGCCGAAGGCTGATGGATTAAACCCGGAGATGTCTATGTCAGCATCGACCTCAGTGTCTTTACCGGCAAGGAAAGCGCTGCCGTCCACATTGACTTCCATTTCATCTGACATCGCCCGCACGATGAGGTCGATCTCGTCTCCGGATTTATTCAATTCTACGTTCAGGTCAGAAATAAAGTTGCCCATGATCTCACATTCATCTGACCGCATCCTTACGGTCCCCTGCGCATTCCGGTCTAAACCGGTGACATCGGCCTCAAGCGTGGCAGAAACCCGTCCTACCTTATCTGAAGAAAGAAGTTTCCCAAGTTCCAATCCCTCTGCATCTGATGAAAGCTTCAGTTGAGGTCTCTTGGCATGAAGACCTCTGCCGGAGGCCGAGAATTCAACGATGCCTATTTGAGTCGAGACATTTCCCCTCGCTTCCATAATGTCTCCTCCCTGAAGATTACCCTGCAGATCAAGCGAGACTTTTCCTAACGACTGCAATACCGTCTTGCCCTTGTCGCTCAATTTGGGGATAAGTGTCGTCGCGTCTGATATCAGCTTAGCAGAGAGGTCTGCCTTCAATTCTTCCAATGAAATGTCCAAGCTATCCCGTTTGTTGAAATCATCGACGTTGCCTCTCACACTCAGACTCGAACCCGAATTCAATTCCTCCAGTCGGAATTGACCCAGATTGATTCTCTTTCCCTTTAACGACGAATCTATGTTCACGCTCCATGGAGAATCGAAAGCCTCCAGCGGAGACCATAACTTCGAAAGGTCTGACGGCGTTACGTGGCCATCTACTTTAGCGTCTAAATCCGTCAGCGAATTTATCGCGAGATCCATGTCTCCGACCGTCAGGAAACTGTTGGGAAGCTTAATTTTCAAGTCTTTCACCAGAAGACGGTCTGAGCCGGACAACGTTGTATCCTTGAAAAAAGACACCTGGGCGGAAATGCCTCTCACAGAGACTCCCGGAGTGACATCAAACTGTATGTTTCTCACATCAAAACGAAAAAGATCGTTTCTAAGCACCGGGATACTCAAATCCATCCTTAGCCCATCTATTGCGATTTCTGAAAACCTGGAGTTAGCTCCTGAAGCATCTCTCATCCATTTGCGCGAAAAGATCGCCTTGGAATCCCTGACCACAATGTTTCTTATCCTTAAGTCGAATTTCGCGGAGGGCTTGTTTTTGTCTTTTGGCGAAAGTGCGTCTATAAGAAACTGTATGTTGAGTGGTCCGTGCACGGAATCCTGCTCCACCGTCGCGTTCAAACCGATGATCTCTGCATAATTTAAGACGATCTTTCGGTCGGTCATAAGCTTCCACAGGTCGATGCCGGCTGCCACCTTATCGATTTCGGCACATCTCTGGCCTTCCGGGGAATCCAAAGACACTCCTGAGAGAAGCACTTCGCTGAACGGCCTGACTGTAAGACGGTCTATTTCCAGACGGCCTCCCAGAAAACCTGAAGTCTCCTTGCAGATCATTTCTTTGAGTCTGAGCTGAACCGACGGAACGGACAGGACAACATATAACCCCACATATATAGCCACAAGAAGCACAATCAAAGTCATGATTATACTCCTGAAAACTTTATATCCGGATTTCAATAGGCTCATATATAGTCAGATAATCTTTCGGTCACGCGATGGCGGCCCTATCCCGGCCTGTCCCGAATACGCAATGAACTACAAAATTAATAAAAAAAGACGGTTTTACATCAATGAAATATAAAAAATCAGATTTGCATCTTTCAAAAAATAATATTAACTTTGCATTATACTCGGAAATCAATCCTTCATGCGGATTGAAAACTCTCCGAAGAATGAAAATATATGAGCACGACCATACTTGGAATTGAATCAAGCTGCGACGATACGTCAGCGGCCGTCATCTCTGACGGGCTGCTGAGAAGCAATGTCATTGCAAGCCAGAAAGTACATGAACAATTCGGTGGAGTTGTTCCCGAACTGGCAAGCCGGGCGCATCAGCAGAACATCCTCCCCGTCGTAAGCGAGGCGCTGAGACAGGCCGGTATCTCAGGCTCCGATCTTGACGCGATTGCATTCACCCGGGGGCCCGGTCTCCTCGGGTCGCTTCTCGTAGGGACTTCTTTCGCTAAAGGGATGGCTATCGGACTCGATATTCCTACCGTAGATGTCAATCATCTCCACGGTCATGTTCTCAGCCATTTCATAAAGGAATCAGAAGAACAGAAAATTCCGGAATTTCCTTTTATTTGCCTGCTCATATCCGGAGGAAACTCCCAGATTATACTGGTGCGTTCCCCTTTCGACATGGAAATCCTCGGCAGCACTATCGACGACGCGGCAGGAGAGGCTTTCGACAAATGCGCGAAAGTCATGGGTCTCCCTTACCCGGGCGGACCATATATCGATCGCCTTGCAGCAGAAGGAGATCCTGAAGCCTTCAAGTTCGCAAAGCCCCATATCCAGGGTCTCGACTACTCTTTCAGCGGACTGAAGACCTCGTTTCTCTATACAATCCGCGATAATATGAAGATCGACCCGGATTTCGTCGAAAATAGAAAAGCCGATTTGGCGGCCTCACTTCAAAAGACGATAATAGAAATACTGATCGATAAACTTTCCAAAGCGGTCAGGCAGACCGGAGTTAAGGCTGTCGCTATCGGTGGAGGCGTATCGGCAAATTCCGGTGTAAGGGCTGCAATTCAGGATTTCTGCGACCGAAGAGGTCTGAAAGCTTGGATTCCTAAAAGAAGTTTTACGACTGACAATGCGGCTATGGTAGCCATGGCCGGATATTTCAAATACCTCAAGGGAGACTTCTGTCGGCTCGATATGCCTCCTTATTCAAAAGTAGAAGTTTAAAATCGGAGATTGAATCATTATGAAAGAAAACCCCAACATAGAGAAACGCCACATCGTGGTATACGGCTACACCCATGATGAGCTGGCCAACATCCTTAAGCATTTCGAGAAGCATCTTCCCGAGTATATTAAGGTCGCTATCCAATCCGGTCTCCTTGTGTCGAAGATTACCCTTATAGGTCAGCACGGTGGTTTGGCCATTCTTAGTTTCCAGATGAACCGGCTTCACCAGAATCTCCGAGATATCTTTACTAAAGATGTAATCGCCGACGAAGACAAGTCTCTGGCGCAGGTGCTTGGGGATCTCCTTAAGGAAAGAGACCTCACGGTGGCTTGTGCGGAAAGCTGCACCGGCGGCAACATAGCGCATCGAATCACCCAGCAGCCCGGAAGCAGCGAATATTTCCTGGGAAGCATCGTAAGTTATGCCAACGACGTGAAGACCAATGTGCTTGCGGTGCCTCAGAAATATATAGACCAGAAAGGAGCTGTTAGCCGCGAGGTAGTCGAAGCTATGGCAGAGGGTGCCTCCAGACTCATGAGAAGCGACTGCGCGATATCGACATCGGGAATCGCAGGTCCCGACGGAGGCACGAAATACAAACCTGTCGGCACTGTCTGGATCGGGGCGAAATATGGCAGTAAGCTCGTCAGCGAATGCCGGCATTTCAATGGTAGCCGCAACGATGTGATAGAGCAGGCCACAGCACACGGAATGGTCATGCTTATAAATCTCCTCAGAGACACTTATGAAGAGGAGGATGACCTGGCCGACGAATGATTCCCGGTTAAGTCACTGTGCAAGTTCCTGAAGCAATATGGAGTTTGCCCGGTCTACTGCCGTAGTGTCAAGACTCGCAAGATAGATCTGCGTGGTCATTTCCGAATCGTGACCCATCCCTTCGCTTATGACACTGAGCGGCACGCCCTTGGCCTTTGCGGCTGAAGCCCAGCTGTGGCGCGCCACATACATCGTCAGGGGTGAGGAAAGGTCCAGACTTTCAGCTATTGTCCTCAGATGCCGGTTGATCGAATAGCTTACGTTCCTATATGCGTAAAAAGCGATGGAATTCGGATTGCGTATGATCGGCAAAAGATAGTCCGTCCCGGCTGTAGGATATTTGTCTACTATTGTCTGCATGTCTTCCGTCCATTGTATGATAAGCTGTTGTCCCGTCTTCCGGCGACGATATGTTATGTATCCGTTGTTTAGGTCAGTTTTCTTCAGGAACGCCATGTCGATGAAACTCATTCCCCGAAGCATGAAACTGAGTATGAATATGTCTCTTGCAAATTCTATCTCGGGATGAAACGTCAGGTCCAGACTTTTAATCTTCTTTATGACCTCCATCGGCAATGCCCTCTTGACCGTCTTCTCCACCCCGGTATAGACTTTCCTGAAGGGTGTCTTGTCTTCGGTAAGGCCGTCTTCCACCGCCCGGTTGTAGACTGCCCTTAAAATTCTTATATAGAAAGAGACCGTATTGGGTGCCTTCCCCTGTTGCCTGAGCCATGCTTCATACGACACCATTTCATCCCTGCTTAGACTCTCAAGCATTATGTCTTCTCCGTCTCTGTATTTCCTGAAACTGTTAAGAGCGGCGCGATAAGTCTCGGCGGTACGCACCTTTCCGTTACACTTCATTTTCACTATGATTCCTTCAATATAGTGGAAGAGGGAATTCTCCTCCACCACCCTTTCATACTCAGCCACTATATCGTCGGAAGAATAATCAAAACGGGTTTTATCAAGATTTCTTATTATCTTTCCCACCCTCTCAATATCCATCTTGATCCTTTCCCTGACCGACAACAGGTAGGGCATACGTACGTTGTCGCTGCCGCAGCTTACCGACGCCCTCTCATGATTCCATTCCCATGGAAATACCCTGTATTCTGTCGGTATCTGCTTGATCTTGCGTTCATGTATCACCTGATAATAGATAGATCCTTCCTTTCCGATATTAGTCGAGGGACGAAACTTTACTTTTATACTTGCCATATACATTTTTTTATCTGATGAACGAAAAATACCTAAAATCAAACAAAGATAATTAGTTTTCTGAAATTCTCATGAATTTTATACCATAAATATTTGCATGAATCATTATTTTTTAGTAACTTTGCATCCGATTTGTGGCACATCCTTAAAAACCGGGCATAAAGATGCGCCGCCCGGCGATATGAGACTGTGATGGCCGCCTCAATCCGAAAGTTAAATTTTTATAGAAGTAAAAAACAAACATCAGTCATGTCAAAGACTTGTCAGATTACAGGCAAAAAAGCGTCGGTCGGCAACAACGTTTCCCACTCGAAACGCCGCACCAAACGCAGATTCAATGTGAACCTGCACACCAAGAAGTTCTATTGGGTAGAACAGGACATGTGGATTGAGCTGCGCGTCAGCGCCCGTGCTCTCCGCACTATCAACAAGATCGGCCTTAACGCCGCACTTAAGCGCGCAGAGGCTGAAGGCAACATTGATTTCAAGAACATTCAGATTCTTTCACTCTAAAAGCATTCAATAATTATGGCAAAGAAAGCTAAAGGCAATCGCGTGCAGGTGATTCTTGAATGCACCGAGCACAAGGCAAGCGGTATGCCCGGTATGAGCCGTTACATCACTACCAAAAACCGCAAGAACACTCCGGGTCGTATGGAACTCAAGAAGTACAATCCGATCCTTAAGAAAATGACCATCCATAAAGAAATCAAATAAGCACTCTGACCCATGGCAAAGAAAACCGTCGCGTCTCTTCAGAAAGGTGAAGGACGTACTTACTCCAAAGTCATCAAAATGGAGAAATCTCCTAAGACAGGCGCTTATGTCTTCAAAGAAGAGATGGTGCCCAACGACGCAGTTCAGGCTGCTCTCAAGTAAGTCTATCAGTATTTTCATTCTGATATATCCGGATGGTGTCCGATTTTGGACACCATCCGCATTTTTATGCCCCTCCCGAACTTTTTATATCCATTTCTATTGTTTCCAATTCTTTTTTTTGCTATTTTTGTAGTTGAATTCTTCAGACAACGCATACAACATGAATAAATACGGATATTTAAGAGTCGCGGCCGCTTATCCGGAGGTGGCGCTCGCGGATCCCGGCGTTAATTCAGTCAGGATTTCCGACATGATCATGAGTCTTTCTAAGAAAGGCGCCCGCCTTATCGTCTTCCCGGAGCTTTGTCTTACCGGATATACCTGCGGCGACCTCTTCAATCAACCGACACTCCTTAATGCCGCCATGCGACAGCTGGGATTCCTTCAGCAAGTCACCAAGGAGTCTCACGTCACCGCTATCGTCGGCCTGCCGGTCAGATACAGAGGACGGCTCTATAATTGCGCTGCCGTGATTCAATATGGAGAAATTCTGGGGATAGTCGCCAAATGCTACCTCCCTAACTATGACGAGTTTTATGAGAAGCGGTGGTTCTCTTCCGGACTCGAGCTCCATCTTCCCCAGGGAAAGGAATATAATATCATAGATATAGACGGCCATGCTATTCCCTTTGGAATCAACATGCTCTTCAGGATAGAAAACGCTAAGTTCGGGGTAGAGATCTGTGAAGACATGTGGGTTCCGAATCCTCCGAGCACAGCCATGAGCGTGGCGGGAGCGGACATCATCGCCAACCTCAGCGCCACTAATGAAGTGATCGACAAGCATGCCTTTCTGATCTCACTTATCAAGGAACGTTCATCAAGATGTAAGTGCGCATACGTGTATGCATCGGCAGGTGCCGGCGAGTCAAGCTCTGATCTTGTGTTTTCCGGAAATGCTATCATTGCCGAAGACGGTCAGATACTGCGTAAGTCGGAGCGCTTCAGACGCACTCAGGGATATTGCATCGCCGATATCGACGTGGAGAAGCTACGCAATACACGCCAGCGCCAGTCGAGCTTCGGCCAGAACGACATAGTACTTCCTACTTTCGGCTCCGAGGACTTCGCCGTCACTCAGGCCGAACCGGCAAATCTCATGCGGGACATCAGGCCTTATCCTTTCCTTTCATCTGATAAAGAGAAATTCGACGAGCAATGCGAGGAAATCATCACCATACAGGCATGGGGACTTGAGCAACGCCTGATCGCCACTCATTGCCGATGCCTCGTCATCGGAGTGTCTGGAGGTCTCGATTCAACGCTCGCTTTGCTGGTGGCAGTACGCGCTTTCGATGATCTCGGATTGGACAGAAAAGGAATTATAGGAGTCACTATGCCCGGGTTCGGAACATCCGACCGAACACATTCCAACGCGGTAGAACTCATGGAGCGCATGGGAATCACCCATATAGAAATAAATATCTCAGAGGCTGTAAAATTGCATTTCAAGGATATCGGTCATGACATCGACATCCATGACGCCACCTACGAGAATTCGCAGGCCCGGGAAAGGACTCAGATACTCATGGATCTCGCCAACAAGCACGGCGGCATGGTTCTTGGTACGGGAGACCTGTCCGAGCTTGCCCTTGGATGGTGCACCTACAACGGCGACCACATGTCGATGTATAGCGTCAACGCATCGGTGCCCAAGACACTCATCCGTCCTCTCGTCAGACGCGTCGCTCAGGAATTCGACACCGACACCCGCCATATCCTTGAGGATATTGTCAGCACTCCTATCAGCCCCGAACTCGTACCTACCGACGATGACGGCAACATAGCCCAGAAGACCGAAGACCTCGTAGGGCCATACGACCTGCACGACTTCTTCATCTACTATTTCATGAAGGAAGGATTTCCTCCGGCCAAGATATTTCTTCTGGCGTGCAAGGCATTCGCGGAAGGACCGTATGAAGACGGACGTCCTACCTTCAGCAGGGAGACAATCAAAAAATGGCTGATAGTATTCCTGAGAAGATTTTTCAATCAGCAGTTTAAACGCTCATGTATGCCCGACGGTCCGAAAGTCGGCCCCGTTTCTTTCTCTCCGAGAGGAGACTGGCGAATGCCGTCTGACGCCTATGCACGCCTATGGATATCCGAAGCGGAGGCTATCCAGGTATAGACATTTGGGTCGCTGAATATTTAGTTTGATACTCAGATCGTTTATGGAAAATAACAATCAAGACCTCAGATATGATGTCTCCGACCTTAACGAGGCGGTTAAAGTCCTTAAGGATGGTGGCATAATACTCTATCCCACCGATACCGTGTGGGGTATCGGTTGTGATGCCCGTAACGAAGAAGCAGTCAGAAAAATCTACGAACTTAAGCGTAGGGAAGACTCCAAGTCGATGCTTGTGCTTGTAGGATCGGAAGGAATGCTTCAGCGTACGGTGAAAGATGTGCCCGAAATCGCCTGGCAGCTTATTGATGTTGCGGTCAATCCCTTGACAATTATATATGATCATCCTCTTGGAGTTGCGGAAAACCTTAAGGCTGAAGACGGAAGCCTCGGTATACGCATAACTTCGGAAAAGTTCAGCCGCACTCTCTGCGAGCGGCTGCGTGGGCCGATCGTGTCCACTTCTGCCAACATCAGTGGTAAACCTACTCCTGTTACTTTCTCGGAAATATCTTCTGAAATCAAGGACGGGGTAGACTACGTATGTAGTTTCCGCCGGAAAGAAAAGGCATCTGCCAAGCCCAGTAACATAATAAAGATAACACGCGGAAACGTGGTAAAGGTCATAAGATGATCGGAAGGATGGCGTCGGTAAGGCTTGAGCGATGTAAGCTCGTGTTGACGGACTGGATCACCGCCAACATTTCCTTCCTGCTTGTAAATGTCCTCAGATTCTTTGATTCTCCCGATACTGTCAATACGCCCGGCGACACTATTGGATTCTTATTTCAATCCAAACTGTGTGTCGAGCAGGCGACAGTGCCGATAGTGCTCGTGGCCCTATATTGGCTTTCCGGATTCTACAACCATCCTTTCGGGAAATCAAGATTCAATGAGCTTCTTAATACAGCGATAGTCTCCGCCGTCAGTACGATTCTCATCCATCTCGCTTTTCTGACCAACGACCAGATGAGTGACATCTCTTCCAACCTTCTCCAGATTTTTCTCATCTTCTTTATATTCTTCATTTTGACTCTTTCCGGCAGACTGTTGGTGATCAACTATCAGATACGCCATTTCAAAAGTAGAGACTGGAAATACTCGGCCGTGATTGTGGGTAATTCAGTGAAAGCGCACGCTCTCGCAGCAAAGATGAAGGAGAGCAAAGCCGTCATAAGCTATTCCATTAAGGGATTTTTTAAGATTCCGGAGGAGGATGATTCCGGACATCCGGCTTTCGATCTTGATGCGCTTGAGGATTTCTGTGCTGAAAACAATATCGATCAGATCATACTTGCTCCTCAGAAGTCTGATGAGGAGCATGTGCTGAATCTTCTCTACAGGCTCTTTCCCATAGGGAAACCTATTAAGCTTTCACCGGACATGCTCAACTTCATGACAGCATCCATCAAGCTTGAAGACATACATGGCTACCCGTTGGTCGACCTCACGTATTCAAGCATGTCCGAATCGGAGAAGAATCTAAAACGCACATTCGACGTTATAGCCAGCGCTCTGACTCTCGTAGTGCTGAGTCCTCTTTTTCTTTTCCTGGCAGTCAAGGTAAAGCTTGATTCCAAAGGGCCTGTATTCTACCGTCAGGAACGTATCGGACTGAAGGAACGACCATTTCAGATCATAAAGTTCCGCACGATGCGGACCGATGCCGAAGATGAAGGGCCGCGTCTGAGCAGCGACGATGATCCGAGAGTGACGAAGTCCGGACGGATGATGAGGAAATACAGACTTGACGAGCTTCCTCAGTTCTGGAACGTACTGAAGGGCGAGATGAGCATCGTGGGCCCGCGTCCGGAAAGAAGATTCTATATCAACCAGATCATCAAGAAAGCGCCTTTCTACACTCTGCTCTATCAGACACGGCCGGGTATCACTTCCTGGGGAATGGTGCAGTACGGATACGCTTCGCACGTGGATGAAATGGTAGAACGCTCGAAATACGATCTGCTCTACATATCCAACATGTCAATCCTCGTAGACTTGAAGATAATGCTTTATACCGTCTTGACGATTCTGGAGGGAAAAGGAAAATAGGATTATTATTGATAATAAAAACAATAGAAAACATTGGCTTATAAGGAAACACATAATAGATTTACTGAATGGTGGGCTGAAGTGGTGCAATGGCGCGAACGTCACATCAAGGAGCGGAATTTCGTCATAATTCTCGCTCTTGTGGTCGGTGTCGTCTGTGGCTTTGCCGCTCAGCTGCTAAAGTTTCTCATCCATACCATAGCCCATCTCCTGACACAGCATTTCAGCGCTACCACAGGCAACTGGCTCAATCTCGTATATCCGGTAGTAGGTATCATTATTGTGACGCTTTTCATCAAATATGTTGTCAAGGACAATGTCAGCCATGGTGTGACTAAAGTGCTTTATGCCATATCCAGACGAAAATCAAGGTTAAAGAAAAAGCATTGCTACGCTTCTCTGGTGGGATCCGCAATCACTATAGGATTTGGAGGATCGGTCGGTGCGGAGGGACCTATCGTATATACCGGTGCTGCAATCGGCTCAAACGTTGGTCAGGCGTTCAGGCTCTCGCCGAGAATACTGATGCTTCTCGTTGGTTGTGGAGCGGCTGCCGGTATCGCGGGAATCTTCCGTGCACCGATCGCCGGAATGCTTTTCACGCTTGAGGTGCTTATGATCGACCTCACCGGCACCACCGTCATGCCTCTGCTGATCGCATCCATCTCAGGAGCTACGGTTGCATACGTGCTGGAAGGATACGGCGCGGAGTTCTTCTTCTCTCAGAGCGAACCTTTCCATACAAACCGTATTCCCTGGACCATTCTTCTCGGGATTATCTGTGGATTCGTAAGCCTTTACTTCACCAGGGCTATGTTCATGCTTGAAAAATGGTTCGGCACGTTTAAAAGCCGATGGATGAAGATATGCGTGGGAGGTATCTCCCTCGCAGGACTCATATTCGTGTTTCCACCTCTATATGGCGAAGGCTATGATGCCATCAATACTCTTCTCGACGGAAATACGCAAGGCATTCTTGACGGCACCATATTTTATGGAGATAGAATTAATCCCTGGTCGATAACCCTCTTTGTGGCATGCCTCATACTGACGAAAGTCTTCGCCACTACAGCCACCAACGCCGCAGGAGGAGTGGGCGGAACGTTCGCCCCATCACTCTTCGTCGGCGCCATGACAGGCTTCCTGTTCGCATATGCTTTCAACCTGATGGACTTCGGAATCCAGCTGAGCCAAAAAAATTTCTCGCTCATGGGAATGGCTGGCGTGATGAGCGGAGTCATGCACGCGCCTCTCATGGCAATCTTCCTTACGGCAGAGATGACGGGCGGCTACAACCTGTTTCTGCCCCTGCTGATAGTGTCTACTCTTTCATACATGACGATTCTTGCTTTCGAGCCCTATAGCATATATACCATGCGTCTGGCGGAGAAAGGAGACCTAATCACTCATGAAAAGGACCGTACGGTGCTTACTCTTTTGAAAATCGACAATGTGATAGAACGCGATTTCATAGAGGTTCATCCCGAAATGAGTCTGAAGCAGATGGTGGAAGTGATATCGCAATGCAACCGTAACCTTTACCCCGTCACTGATGCACAGGGCATGCTTAAGGGAATAGTGCTTCTCGACGATATAAGGAACATCATGTTCCGGCCTGACCTTTATAGAAAGATGCACGTCAGCCGCTTCATGGCGATGCCTCCCGCAAGAATCGAGATCACCGACAGCATGGACAAGGTGATGAATACGTTTGATAAGACCGGAGCATGGAATCTCCCGGTGGTTGACAATGGGAAATATGTCGGTTTTGTCTCCAAGTCGAAGATTTTCAATTCTTATCGACGTGTACTTAAGCACTATTCCGACGATTAGCAGTCATAGACACTCTCCCAGTGACACTCGTATCGTGCGTCCGACACTGCGGATGCTCAATAATAATTAAGTAGTTGATAAAATTAAAAGCATAATCTCATAAATGCAACGGTCTCTGTATTTCAGAGTCTGATAATTATGCATTATTAATCATGCATTTCTATTTAAAAATATGGAAAAGAACGATCTTAAAATAGTATTTTTCGGAACCCCCGAATTTGCAGTTGAGAGTCTCGACGCTCTCGTAAAGAATGATTTCAACGTGGTGGGAGTCGTGACCATGCCGGATAAGATTGCAGGGAGGGGACATAAACTCTACCAAAGCGACGTGAAACGTTACGCTGTAGATCATGATCTCTACCTCCTTCAACCAGAAAAATTGAAATCGGAGGATTTCCTCAATTCACTCCGGGCTCTTAATGCAGACCTTTTTATTGTCATTGCATTCCGGATGCTCCCGCGTGAGGTTTGGCAGATGCCGGCACTCGGCACCTTCAATCTTCACGCTTCTCTGCTCCCGAAATATAGAGGAGCCGCTCCGATCAACCGCGCCGTGATGAACGGTGATAACGAGACGGGAGTGACTACCTTCTTCCTCAAGCACGAGATCGACACAGGCGACATGATAATGCAACGTAAAATCGAAATCCTGCCCGACGACAACGTAGGGGATGTGCACGACAGACTTATGCATCTTGGAGCATCCATGGTGGTCGAGACCGTCGACGCTATCATCAACGGCACACTCACTACGACTCCTCAACCCGAAGGAGAATTTACTCCGGCATCAAAGATCTTCAAGGAAGACTGCCGTATAGACTGGAATAGAAGCAGCCAGGAAGTCCACAATCATGTCAGAGGCCTCAGTCCGTATCCTGCGGCGTGGACCGTGCTGATAGAGGAATCGGGGCGTCCTCTTGAGAGTAAGATTTTTGAGACAAGGCTTACCGACGAATCTTGCGACAGCTCCGAAGCGGGTGCTTTGAAGAAAGATGGGAAGCGGCTTTTGGCCGCCTGCTCAGATAAGTGGATTGAAATCATATCTCTCCAGCCGGCAGGAAAAAAAAGAATGGCGGCCGACGCATTTCTGCTCGGCTACCATCCGGCTCATCTTCAGTAAGTCAAAGTTTGATCTGAGCTGATATCGTCTCTATCCTCCTTAGCTCTTCATCGGAGAATGTCTTGGACTCCACAGCTTTCATCGAATCGGCAAGCTGGGCTGTGGAACTGCATCCGACGATTACGGAAGTCACTCCTTCATGAGCAAGCACCCATGACAGAGCCATCTGAGCCAGTGTCTGCCCTCTTCCGTCCGCTATGTCGTTGAGGGCAGACACTTTCGACACCAGGTCGTCGCTTATCTGAGAGGATTTCAGGAAACGCTGCTGCATGGCTCGCGAATCCGAGGGTATGCCATGAAGATAGCGTGCGGTAAGTATACCCTGGGCAAGAGGAGAGAATGCAATGAATCCGCTACCGTTTTCTCGTACATTGTCAAGAGTGCCGTCCTCCTCCACTCGACGGTCGATCATATTCAGCCTGTCCTGGAAAAGAAGACATGGAGTATCATGACGTTTCAGATAGTCGAAAGCGAATGAAGAAGCTTCTACCGGCCAGCGTGATATGCCGACATAGAGAGCCTTCCCCATCCTTACAATGTCGACAAGCGCCTGCAGAGTTTCCTCAAGCGGTGTCTCGGGATCATACCTGTGGCTGTAGAACACATCGAAATAATCAAGCTTTGTGCGCTTCAGGCTCTGATCGATTGAAGCCATCAGGTATTTACGCGAACCCCAGTTGCCGTATGGGCCCGGCCACATGTCGTAGCCGGCTTTCGATGCTACGAACATCTCGTCCCTGTACGGCCGAAACGATTTGTCATATACAAATCCAAAGGTTTCCTCCGCCGTCCCGTATCCGGGACCGTAATTATTTGCCAGATCGAAGGAGGTGATTCCGTGGTCGAATGCAAACCGCATGATCTCCTTGCTTCGCTCGAGAGGTGCGGTTTCTCCGAAGTTATGCCAGAATCCGAGAGACAGCTCGGAAAGAAGAATACCGCTACGCCCGCTTCTTCTATATTGCATTCCCGACTCGTATCGGTTCGAGTCGGCCTTGTAGATTTCTTCTATCATGATTCTTTGTTTTTACATTGTCGCTTTCTTGCCGCTGATGATTTGTTTGAGCCTTCTGACTGCTTTTCCCGGAATCATCCTCATTAATCCATGTGTCATCGAAAAAGCCCCGCGCCTCACTTGATAGCCAATGGCATTTGGAGCCGTATGGAAGTATGTAAGAAGGGTCTCAAGCATTCCGGAGGCGTACATTCCGCTTTCCTTTACTGCTCTGTGATCAGATGGAATCTCAGCGGTTTTGGTGATCACACCTACTATCCTCCCCTCTTCAGTTACAGAAGCTGATACATCTGCATATCCATTTAAAGCTTCGGCCACATCTATTCTCTCTTCCTTGTTCCAGATCACCAGTCTGCCGTTCTGACAGTCCACGTTGTATTGATGAAAGCCGAGATATGCTTCATGTTCTGCCTCGTTCGGCTTATGGTTAAGATAGAGGACTCCTCCCTCATGAAGACACATCAAAGCCTGCCAGATGACCATCATCGGACGCACGCTGTGGTCAAGGGCATTCCTGATATGAAACAACGAGACGCTATCTTTTTGAAAATGCAGACTCAAGGTCTCCCCCATGCCGAAAGTGATGCGGGGATATGGAAGCGAATAATCGTCGAGTATCCTGTTGTAATGAGGAGCCAACGGATCAAGATATGTCACTTCATGCTTCTTTCCGCCAATTATGTCGCTGAACATATAGCTCAGCGCGCACCCCACATCCGCTATTATAGGATTCTCTTTATCCAGTCGATTGATGAATGCGGCTACGTCGAAATCATCAAGCTTACATTCTTGTCCATACTGCGACCAGCTTAGAAGAGCCTTGCGTGAGTTCCTGTTTCTATAATAACTCCTCCAGAACGCCACTTCATAGGGTATGCCGGAGAGCCATCGCCTGCTGAGCGAAAAGTCGAAAGAGGGGAAGGTGTCCTTCTCTGAAGCCTTCTGGGAAGGAGTTGAAGTATGTAGTGATTCGGTTTCTTTCATGACGCAAAGATACATTAAAATCGTGAGATTTCCACACCGGCAGAATAAAAAAATCAAGGCCGACGCGATTTTTCCGTCCC
>JAIDSM010000236.1 GCA_029061225.1 Muribaculaceae bacterium | reverse complement strand
GGTGCGGAATGAATTGTTGGATGCCATGATTCTTTTTTTTAAGTGGAGTCGCTTTCGCTCGTCCGAAGTTGAAAAAATATTTAAACATTAAAAGATCTTGTCTTTGTCTGTATAACGTCAGGTATTTTTGAAATGTTTCACATTTTTTTGCAATATCTGAAACAAGCCGGCAATAATTTTGTAATGTATTGATTAAATGATAATTACAAGCGATTAAATTAATATATCATTATTACAACACGCTGAAACAGCCATGTAACAAATCTGAAACAAGAAAGTTTAATGAACTTTTTTAAAGTTTTGTATTACAAATAAAAAATCGGGATTCCCGGTTGGGAACCCCGATTTAGATGATCATACGGTTATCTGTCTCAATAGTTTTCCGGGCGAAGCTCGAAGAACGCCTGAGGATGGCTGCAGACAGGGCATTTCTGGGGAGCGGACTTGCCGACATGGATATGGCCGCATTCGAGGCACATCCACATGCGGTCGCCTTCGCGTGAGAACACAAGACCATCTTCGATATTCTTGTAAAGAGTTTTGTAGCGCTCCATGTGCGACTTCTCGATTTCTCCTACCATCTCAAACTTCTTCGCGATTTCAGTGAAGCCTTCCTCTCTTGCGATACGTGCGAAGTCCTTGTACATGTCTTCCCATTCGTATTCCTCGCCTGCAGCTGCGTCTACGAGATTGTCGGGTGTCGCAGGCACATCGCCGCCGTGGAGATACTTGAACCACAGCTTGGCATGTGTATGTTCGTTCTTAGAGGTTTCCTCGAAGATGTCGCCTATCTGCTGGTATCCGTCTTTTTTAGCTTTCTTTGCGTAGAAAGAGTATTTGACTGCGGCCTGTGATTCGCCTGCGAAGGCTGTCTTGAGGCATTCTTCGGTTTTGCTTCCTTTGAGTTCCATAATAATGTAGTCTTTAGTTTATAGGGTTATTTTGATTTCTTTACATTCCTTAACGCGCAATGCGTGGAAATGTTCATTTTTTACCTCATCTTCTCCAAAAAATCTAATTTTCTAAATCAAATTTGGATATTTACCCTTAAAAAACTAATTTTGCAAATGAATAGCAAAAGAGTGTTTTAACAATGAGAAAGAGATACCAACTGGCCGTTGCCGCGATTATCAGTGTCAATGCCTTAGCCTTATCCAATGACAGTCTTCATGTCTTCTATGGAGACGATAATGGGGATTTCTTCCTTAAGGGCTCCCCTATCGTTTACGACAGCAAAGACTTTTCCGTGGTAGGAAAGACAGTGGAAATGCTTGTGGAAGATATTGGAATGCTGACCGGGGAGAGATCTGACGTTATTTCCAACAGCAACCGAATTGATAGAAATTCCATAATTGTCGGAACCATCGGAAATTCTTCCGTCATCGATTCTCTGGTCAAGGTAAAACTTATTTCAGTTGATGACATCAAGGGAAAAGCAGAGCGGTTCAAGATAAAGACCATACGAGACCGAAAAGGAAATATATGTCTGGTGATAGTAGGGTCTGACCGCCGTGGCACCGCTTATGGAGTCACGACTCTTTCAAGGCAGATGGGTGTGGATCCATGGGTATGGTGGGCTGATGTGCCTGTGAAGTCAGATCCGGACATTAGCATCACTGCAGACTATACATCTGAAGCTCCAAGTGTGAAATACAGGGGTATCTTCATTAACGACGAAGACTGGGGAATTCTTCCTTGGGCTGCAAACGGGCTCGACAAGGACATCAACGATATCGGACCCAATGCATACGAAAAGGTATGCCAACTGTTGTTGAGACTTAAAGGCAATATGCTTGCTCCGGCCATGCACTCATGCACAGGAGCTTTCTATTCGCATCCGGAAAGCAAGAAAATAGCTGATGACTACGGAATCATCATTACGACTTCGCACTGCGAACCCATGCTCTTCAATAACGCGGCTAAATCGGAATGGGATTCTGATCGAGATGGAGTCTGGGACTATGGACTAAACCGCGATGTAATATATGGTAAGTTTTCCGATCGCCTCGATGAGGCTGCGGCATTCGAGAATATATATACTATCGGGATGCGTGGTGTACACGATGAGGCCATGAGCCGTGAACGTCCAATAGAAGAGAAGATCTCTTTGTTGGAGAGTGTCATCGCCGATCAGAGGAGCCTGCTGGAGAAAAAATTCGGAAAACCGGCAAGTGAGATACCTCAGATTTTCGTACCGTATAAGGAGACACTTGACCTTTACCGTAACGGACTGAGGATACCCGACGATGTGACTATTATATGGCCCGACGATAATTATGGATATATGAAAAGTCTTCCGACTCCTGACGAAAGAAAACGCAAAGGAGGCTCTGGAGTATATTATCACACTTCATATTTAGGTACGCCGCACGACTATCTTTGGCTTTGCACCACTCCACCTGCGTTTATGTACAGCGAGCTCCGAAAGTCATATGAAACCGGTGCCGACAGATACTGGCTTCTAAATGTCGGAGACATAAAGCCTGCGGAACTTGATACACAGTTTTTCTTCGACATGGCCTGGGACGTTGATGCATTCAATGATGACAACGCCAACACATATCAGGCCGACATTCTTGCAGGATGGTGTGGAGAAGAACTGAAGCCGGAGTTTCAGAAGATACTTGACGAATACTACCGTCTTGCTTGGATAAGGAAACCTGAATACATGGGATGGGAGATAGAATGGGATAGTCCGGATGCTGAAGACATCCGTCCTACGGAATTCTGTTTCTCCAACTATGGTGACGCTGTAAAGAGAATAGATGATTACGCCGAATTATCATCCAGGATGGAAAAGCTGATGGTGAATCTTCCTGATTCCGTCAGAGATGCCGTCTATGAGGTGATCGGTTATCCGGTGATGGCATCCAACTATATGAATCGTAAATTCCTTTTCGGCCAGCTCAACAAGGAATATGCGCGATCCGGCAATAAAGAAAAAGCCAATTATGCAGCGTTTGTGTCCAAATCGTCGGCGGAGGCAGTTGATTCCCTGACCTACATATATAATCAGCTAAGAGACGGGAAATGGAGCGGGATGATGTCAATTCCACCGGGCTTCTGTGCCAAGTATCAGAATATGCCTCCGCTCAGATTTTTTAAAGAGTCCGGTTCAAAAGCTGAATGGCTTACTTATGACTCCGACCGTTCGGCGTGCCGGACACTGGATCTTAAGGAAGCGGTGATCGAAGATGGTGCTCGGAAGGCCGGAACTAAGTTTATCGAAGGTTTCGGATATGACGGGTATGTGCTTAGGCTCGGAAACCAAACTGATGTTGTGAATTCTGAAACTGTTCCCGAGGCTACATTGAATCTCGGACCAATCAAGGGAGAGACCGTCACTCTTCAGATTTTCCATCTTCCCTATTTCCCACTTCATGAAGGTAAAGGATGCAAGATCGGCGTGAGCGTCGACGGGGAGGAAGAGAAAGTGATAGAATTTCTTCCGGAGGAATGGTCGAAACCATGGAAAGAGAACATTCTGCGAAACTCTGCGTTGAGCCGAACCTCCTTCAGCATAAACCCTGACAAATCAACCCACACCTTGAGATTGCGTGGCATTGACCCCGGAATGGCAATACAGAGAATAGTTATAGATGAGGGAGGATTCAAACCCGGATACGTAGGTCCCGACTTATGAAACTAAAATCGCAATCGTCCTCGGAGTAGTCAGCGCACTCCATGCGCGTCCAATCGATATAATAAGCCATCAGGGATGAGGAGTCAGCTAAAAGTTGATACCTCATCCCTGATGGCTTAAAGCCGATTGCTAATCGCTTAAAGAGTTTCCTTCATTCTCTTATAGACGTAGCTCTTTCCTCTTGCCATCTGCTGCCCTGTGGGCTTGTCATATCCGGGAAGTGCTATAGCACCTTCAGACTCAATCCAGCCCACTACCTGGTCCATCCACTTCATCATCCCTTCCCGCGTCGGATGGGGATTAGTTTTGCTCTGTCGCGGAAGTTCGAGATAGGAACTGTCGAAGAAATGACCCTCACCAAGCTGCTCTCCCAGCCAGTTGATCATAACGTCTCCCCTTTTCTTGCCGGGCCATGACGGAGGACCCACCCATATTATCTGCGCATCTCCCGCCACATCCTTGATCGCATCAAGTGAGCTCTTACAGCGAGCCTCCGGATTAGTCTCGAACAGGTCGTTCATGCCAAGACTCACAAAAACGGCATCAGGTTTCTGTCCCTCTACGATAGATTTCAACTTGGGATTCGTGCCCCACTTCTTTATTGTGGAACCGTCCCAAATCACGGTCGCCACCTCAAATCCATTCTGCTTGCCGTAAGCTTCCAGACGCTCGGCGAGCCATCCGGTCATAGAGTCTCCGATAAAGAGTATTTTCTTCGCCACCGGCTTTTCTGCATCCAAAAGTCTTTCAGCCTCCACCGGAAGCACATTATCCTGAGCCTTCCCGGAGAAAGGCATAAGGCACAGCAGCAAAGTTAAAACAGTTATTATCCTTTTTTTCATATTCTCATCTAATTAAAAAACGTTGGCACCCTTTCTTCCGGACTTCCCATTAGAAATCCACATTAAGAGTACCATAAGAAATAACAACTATTCTGACACATATGTTTTTCACCCTCACTCAATTTCCCCCTTTATATCCATACGCAAGTAGGGACGCACGGCTCGTGCGATGTGTTTCAAATGACACCTTACTCAAGAATTCGAGAGCCCCAGTGTAGTTAGCGACCTCCGGGCGCGTCCCCCGATGGCAATAGGTAACTATGGCAATACTTTCTTATTTGAACCGTATTGCACGCCTCGTGCGTCCGAAATCCATAATGAATCCAGCGTATATTCCTAAAAAAGCAGACACAATCATATTCATTATAACCGACTTTTCATCTCGGAGAGCTGATATCATGCCCAAACCCCAGACTTCAGTCTGGGGAAGGAAATCAAAAGCCCTGTAGCCTCGGAGACGCGCTTTGTGATTTACGTGAATCATCGTTATATGGATCTCACCCTAACATATCGTCCAAAATCGCGAAGCAGGTTTGTCGAAGGTGAAACAAATATGACTTAACACATTTCAGAATCATCTCGTAAAATTAGCTTCTCATACTCTATAAGTATTCTTTCTATATCCTTTTTTAGTTCAGGAATATGACGAATCACCAATCCCCATAGGAATTCCGGCTGCACATTATCATATGCATGTATTATTCAATACTTCTTCCTTAGCCATAGATCACTTGTTTTGTACGATTGAGATTTGCAATTATATACTTGTTGCGCAAACCTTTTTCCTCTATCAGATCAACTTTACGATTAAACAAGCATTCCAGCGCATCACGGAAATTAAAGTAGTTGCTCACATAATCAAACTTATCATGATCAGTAGGCTCAAAGTCTACAAGCAAATCCACGTCACTATGCTCATTAAACCTATCTGTCAAGATAGATCCAAAGACCGCAAGCGACTTTACCTTATATATCTTACATAGTTCAAAAATGCGCTGTATATTAAGCTCTATCAGTTTCATAAAATTGCATTTAGACCTGCAAATATAATACTTTTTATTAGAATTTCATAATCTGATTGTAAAAAACTGTAAGATTATCAAACGCTCTTTTATTCAAGATGTCTTTATGTCGGGGGGTTGTAAAGAAGGTTGGATACCATCGGGAGGTTTTCAGCAAAAGCGCAAGCGGCTTGCTCCGCGCTACTGTCGGGTAGAAAACATACAAAAAGAAATGCACAAATACTTTGTACTGTATCTATAATATTGAGTTTCCGATTATGACTATCCTTCTCGATTAATCAGGTTTTT
Organism: Muribaculaceae bacterium; assembly: GCA_029061225.1. GTDB lineage: Bacteria > Bacteroidota > Bacteroidia > Bacteroidales > Muribaculaceae > Lepagella. The sequence continues at coordinate 1,546 of JAIDSM010000236.1, read as the reverse complement.
CTTGAATAATCTTGTTTAATCAGCATTATCGAGAGTATCCCGATTCTTCATATTAATCCGGAGTCAGTCGGTATTCCGGCTCCCCTTGCACTGCGGATAGTCACTACAGCCCCAAAATTCACGGCCTTGCATCTGGCCTCTTTTCTGCAATCTCTTCAGCATCGGTTTTCCACAAAGCGGGCAAGCGGGTGCCCCGGCAGCTGTTGCTTGATTTTTGCGGGCTTCCATTCTCTCGGCGGTCATATTCTCTGAAAAGCCACCGGTTTCTTTAAAGGACTCAAGCTGGCTTTTCATCTGAGAGGTAAGTATCTTCTGTTCCCTGATACACAGCACTAATAAAGCATTGGCTACTATCACGGGATTGTCATTCTCCAACCATGGAGCAAATTTCCTTTTCTGAGCATTTATGTGAATGGCAGCATCGTGCAGGTAATCATTGCCATATTGTGGCGAATCAAGTCTCATTTGCCAGATAGCTTCACGGTCTGGGGTGCCTATACTCCATACATCAGCCTTGCAACGCAGAAGAAAATTATAAATATCTCCCTGCAGTTCATTGAAACTCCCTCTCGCCACATCAAGAAGCCTCAGTTCTGTTTCTATAGAAGTGGAATGCCGTGACGATCCTTCCGCAATATTGGCCCCACCACTACGTGCCGCCATGACCATCTGATCATACAGTCGCCGTCCGGGATCAATCCGATAATCAATAAACCTGTCGCAGAAGTCTTGCGTTGCAAGTTGCATCACATTGGCCATGATCCAGGAGTTTAGCCAATAATAAGATTGAGAAAACTGTATGTTTACACCCATGGCTTCATTTAGTTTCCAGATTATTCCCTATTGATCCAATACAATCATTACTTCTCTTGACTGTATAACGGCATTATTCTATGTTTATTTCACTGGACATGGATTATGGAAAAGCGAATCTCTTCATTTCATAAAATCAACATTTTATTTACTCGATGAAAAGATAAGTGCTCTCATCATTATAATACCCAGTACCGTTGGATTGTTAAGCATATTTTTTCAGCGAGTTTCTCCTCTTCATCGTCCTCCTTTCGTCTTTTTTCCATTTCCTTTCGTTCCTTCTCCTCAGTCTTTATACGTTCTAATTCCAATAATTGTTTCTGTTCCAGACTCAATATATCAATGTTGCAATTCCGATAAAGATACCATTGAATATCCTCGAAAGTAGCCTTGGAAAGCGATGCAGATGCTTCGTTAATTAGAAAACAGAAGTTATCCGTACCGTCAAGATTGAGAACCACGAGATTATCGTCTACATGAACGACTTTATAAAGGAACGTAGCGACACCTTCATCCATTATGATAGAAGACTCGGTTGCCATCTGCCAAGTAGAATAAGTTGACAGGCCATTGACTGAGAGCAGCAGTTTTCCATCCTTAAGGAAAATGTATTTGCCCGTGATGTCAGGTTCATCCGTCAGCATACGCCACTCCCTCCCCATCAGCTTCGACGTGACATCGTATTTCTTCTTTTGCGCCGCCACTCCCCTCGCAGCATTAACTATGAATGTTT
>JAIDSM010000235.1 GCA_029061225.1 Muribaculaceae bacterium | reverse complement strand
CATTAAACAACAAATAAGACTCCAATAGTGCCGGATGGTTTATCTTTTTAATTTTATTTAATATAAGCAAGAATGAATTGAAAAAAGTATTAAAATTCTTTGAAAAATTCTTATAATTGAGTAAATTTGCGTTATGAAACGAAAAATACTCCATTTTCTCATACTTATTGCTTTTGCAACGATGTCAGCTTCAATGCCGTCGTGCCGCTCTGCAAAAAAATCTGAAAGCTCATTTTATGAGATGCAGAAAGGTGGCGACAGAAAGGCTCGTCGCAAAAATGGCAAAAACGACAAGAATGTCAATAATCTTCCAAAATCCAACAATAAGATAGTGAAGGAGGCATATACTTGGCTTGGCACACCATACGGCTACGCCAAGGCTGAGAAAGGAATAGCGTGCGACTGTTCAGGCATGGTGATGAACGTTTATGAGAAGATAACAGGAGTTAAGCTTCCGCGCAATAGCGCTATGCAGCAAGACTTCTGCAAAAAAATCAAAAAAAAGGATGTCCGCGCAGGCGATCTATGTTTCTTTGCTACAGGAAAAGATCCGGACAGGACATCGCATGTAGGAATCATGGTGGATGACAACAATTTCATTCACTCATCCACATCAAAAGGGGTAGTCGTCTCTGATATCACACAGCCATACTGGATAAAGACCTTCATGGGGTTTGGCAGAGTGCCTGATTGAGAATTAAAATTAATATAACAGAATAATTAGCAAAATATGCCACAATTTACGCACCTTCACGTGCATTCTCAATATAGCCTTCTTGATGGGAAGGCTTCGATTCAAGAACTTGTAGACCGCTCTATAGAGCTTGGAATGAAGGGCATAGCCCTAACTGACCATGGCAATATGTTCGGCATCAAGGAGATGTGGAATTATGTCAAGAAGAAGAATTCCGGACTGCCTGAAGACCAACAGTTTAAATTAATCATTGGCTGCGAGATGTATGTTGCCAAAGACAGGCTTACTGACAGGCGTGACAAAAGCGACAGAGGATACCACCTGATTGTACTTGCCAAAAATTTAAAAGGTTATAAAAATCTTATAAAGTTAGTCAGCAAATCATGGACGGATGGTATGTACTTCAAACCTCGAACCGACAGGGTAGAGCTTGAGGCTCATAAGGAGGGACTTATCATTTGCAGTGCCTGCTTAGGTGGGGAAGTGCCACAGTTTATACTAAACGACGACCTTAAAGCTGCCGAAGAGAGAATACTTTGGTATAAGAATACATTTGGAGATGACTACTATCTGGAGCTCCAGCGGCATGAGACTTTTAAGGAAAACTCAAACCGCGAAGTATATCCCGAGCAATGCAAAGTCAATGAAGTGCTGATATCGCTTGCAAGAAAACATGGGATAAAACTTGTGGCGACCAATGATGTGCATTTCACTTATGAAGATGATGCGGAAGCTCACGACCGACTGATTTGCGTATCTATGCAGAA
>JAIDSM010000234.1 GCA_029061225.1 Muribaculaceae bacterium | reverse complement strand
CCCTCGTGGAGTATCAGCAGAGGGAACGCAGATTAGGGAAGACCTCGGAGCAGGTGGCCAGGTGATTATAAGATCTATACCGTATAAGTCTTATAAATGCTTTATAATAAATTCTGACAACTTGACAACTAAGATATGACTTTGACACGAACGCTGAGACGGATCATGCTTGCAGTCGCCGCATTGGCAGCGACGATGCCCGTACTTGCACAGACTCCCGCCAACGACACGATATACAGTCCGGACATCATCTACAGTCCGATCCCGAAGACCTACGAGATCGCCGGCATAAAGGTGACCGGCGTACCTGACGTGGAAGACTACGTCATCATAGGCTATTCGGGCCTTTCGGTAGGGGAGCGAATCGAGATACCCGGCGAGGCCATCTCCACGGCCGTGAAGCGTTTCTACCGTCAGGGCCTTTATTCGAAGGTGGAGATCAACCTTGAGAAGACCGTAGGCGACAAGGCATGGCTTGAAATCTCGCTCAAGCAGCAGCCGCGCATGGCGGAACTGCGCTTCACAGGAGTGAAGGGAGGCGAGAAGAAGGACCTTATGGAGCGTCTTGGCGTGGAGAAGGGACAGCAGCTGACCCCCAACATCGTAGCGAGGATAGTGCAGGTCGTGAAGCAGTACTATAACGACAAGGGATTCAAGAACGTCATCGTCACATCTTCGCAGCAGCCCGACCTCTCGCAGGAAAACTACAACTACCTGACCGTCAATGTCGACAGGCAGAACAAGGTGAAGGTGCACAAAATATACGTCAACGGCAACCAGGTGCTTTCCGACCGCAAGCTGAAAAACGCGATGAAGAAGACCAATGAGAACCACGACATCCTCAATCTCTTCAAGCAGAAGAAATTCGTGGATTCAGACTATGCCGACGACAAGATCCGCATCATAGAGAAATACAACGAGCTGGGTTACCGCGACGCCGAGATCGTCAGCGACTCCATCGCGAAATATGACGACAAGGAGATCGACATCTACCTGACCGTAGACGAGGGAGACCGCTACTACATAAAGGACATCAACTGGGTGGGCAACACTATCTACTCCACCGACTTCCTCAACCAGGTGCTCGGCATGTATCCCGGCGACGTATACAATCAGAAGCGCCTCAACAAGCGGACGATGGAAGACGACGACGCCGTGGCCAACTTCTATCTTGACAACGGCTACCTCTTCTTCCAGCTTGTGCCGATCGAGCAGCAGGTAGAGGGTGACAGCATCTCGCTTCTCATGCGAATCTACGAGGGGCAGCCCGCCAAGATCAACAAGGTGGTGATCAACGGCAACGATCAGCTCTATGAGAAAGTGATCCGCCGCGAGCTCCGTGTGAAGCCGGGCGACCTCTTCTCGAAGCGCGCGCTGATGAACTCCGCACGCGAGATAGCAGCTTCCGGACATTTTGACCCGGAAACCATGGGAGTAAACCCGATCACCAACGACGCGGACGGCACTGTGGATATCGTCTTCGATCTCGAGCAGAAAGCCAACGATAAAGTGCAGCTCTCGCTTGGCTGGGGCCAGACGGGCGTCACAGGACAGGTTGCGCTCAGTTTCTCCAACTTCTCGATAAAGAACCTCTTCAATCCGCAGAGCTACCGAGGCATTATCCCGCGAGGCGACGGCCAGACCTTCTCGATATCAGCGCAGACTAACGCCAAATACTATCAGAGCTACAACATCAGCTTCTTCGATCCATGGCTCGGCGGCAAGCGGCCCAACTCCTTCTCATTCTCCGTTGACTACAGCCGCTCGACGGGTGTCAACAGCCGCTTCTTCAACCAGAACTGGTATAACTCCGGATTATACAGCAACAGTCTGTTGTATGGTGGATCCTATAACTACAACGGATACAGCCAGTACAACTATATGAACTCGTACGACCCCAACAAGGTGCTGCAGCTCGCCGGCGTATCGGCAGCCTACGGCACGCGTCTGACATGGCCCGACGATATGTTCCAGTTCCAGGTGTCGCTTGCCTACCGTTGGTATTACCTGAAGAACTGGGAGTATCTACGCTTCATGAACACCGGATCGTCAAATTCAGTAGTGCTTGGCCTTACGCTGAGCCGCAATACGACCGACCAGCCCATCTATCCGCGCAACGGCTCCAGCTTCATGCTCTCTCTCCAGATGACTCCTCCATGGACGAGCCTCCGCAAGGGCCACGACTGGAAGAAACTCGCGGAAGAAGCCAACACCAAACGCGATATCAAGGCACAGGCTGAACTATACAAATGGATAGAATACTGGAAACTGAAATTTCAGGCCAAGACCTTCACGCCGCTTTCCGACCCTGAAGGAAACTGGACTCTCGTGATGATGACCAAGGCTGACTTCGCCCTCCTTGGCAGCTACAACAAATATGTCAAGTCGCCATTCGAGACGTTCTATTTCGGCGGCGACGGCATGACGGGCAACTATACATACGCTACGGAGACGGTGTCGATGCGAGGCTATGAGAACGGCCAGTTCACCCCGAACTGGTATGAGGCATATGCATACTCAAAGTTTACCTTCGAGCTCCGCTTTCCCTTCATGCTTCAGCCCAACACCACCATCTTCGCCCTTGCCTTCGCCGAGGCGGGCAACGCCTGGACTGATATAAAGCAGTTCGCTCCCTTCAACCTCAAGCGTTCGGCCGGCGTCGGCATCCGCCTCTACCTCTCGATGCTCGGATTCCTCGGCATCGACTGGGGCTACGGTTTCGACAAGGTATGGGGACGCCGCGGCGGCGGCAACCTGCACTTCGTGCTGGGACAGGAGTTCTAAGTTAAGTATTAAACACTAAGTGTTAAGTGTTAAGTGTTAAGGGTTAAGAGTTAAACAGTAAACATTAAGTGTTAAGGGTTAAGTGTTAAACAGTAAACATTAAGTATTAAACATTAAGTGTTAAGTGTTAAGTGTTAAGGGTTAAGAGTTGGGGGAGGATATGAATTAAACTTTAGGAGCGGGTAATTGTCTTTAAAGTAGTATGAACTTAAAAAATAGAAATAACATGAAGAAACTTATCATATCGCTGGCCATGGTGATGGCCGTTGCCCTTGGGGCTTACGCTCAGAAGTTCGCACTCGTGGATATGGACTATATCCTCCGCAATGTACCGAGCTATGAGATGGCCAATGAGCAGCTCAATCAGGTGTCGCAGCGTTGGGAGCGCGAGGTCACCGAGCTTCAGAAGGAGGCCGAGACCATGTATAAGAACTATCAGGCCGAGATGATCTTTCTGACCGACGACCAGAAGAAGAGCCGTGAGGAGGAACTCGTGGCCAAGGAGAAGCAGGTGACCGACCTACGCTACAAATACTTCGGTCCGGAGGGAGAGCTCTTCAAGAAGCGCCAGAGCCTCATGAAGCCTATCCAGGAGGATGTCTACAACGCTGTCAAGGCAGTAAGCGAGGAGAAAGGCTATCAGGTGATCTTCGACCGCGCCTCATCTCAGAGCATTGTCTTCGCTTCTCCGAAGATCGACGTCAGCAACGAAGTGCTGGCCAAGCTCGGATACTCAAAATAAGTAAATAAACAATAACAAATAAAATCAAACAAGAAAGAAATGATCAAGAAAGTACTTTTGGCTATCGCGCTTATCTGCCCGATGCTTCTGTCCGCTCAGACCCTGAAGATCGGACTCGTAGATTTCGATGCTATCCTTCAGGCTATGCCTGAGACTACCGCCGCTCAGAACCAGGTGAAGGAAGTGAGCGACAAATATGAAGCGGAATACAAGAAACTCGGCGAGGAGATGAACCGCCTCGTGACTGAATATCAGAATATGTCGGAAGACGAGCTTCCCGCCATCAAGGAGCGCAAGACACGCGAGCTGAGCGACTATCAGCAGAAGATCCAGCAGTTTGAGCAGAACGCGATGAACGACATCAACAAGATGCAGAGCGACCTTATGGGTCCTATCCAGCAGAAGATCATCCAGGCTGTAGAGAGCGTAGGCCGCGAAGGCAACTTCTCCCTCATCCAGATGTATGCTCCCCAGCTGACACTCTATCACGCAGCTCCGGTAGAAGACATCACTGCTGCGGTGAAGGCAAAGCTCGGTGTGAAATAACAAGAATTTCATAGGGGTGTTTGACAAAGACACTATGATTGATACAGACACATATGCGATGGCGGAGGCTGATGCTTCCGCCATTTCGTTAGGTCCTATAGGGGTCTTCGATTCAGGCTACGGGGGACTTACCATACTTAGGGAGTTGCGGAAGACGCTTCCCGAGTATGACTACCTGTATTTAGGCGACAACGCCCGCGCGCCATACGGCTCGCGGAGTTTCGAGGTTATCTACAGGTATACTCTGGAGGCCGTGAAGGAGCTTTTTGCGAGGGGGTGTCCGCTCGTCATCCTTGCGTGCAACACAGCCTCTGCCAAAGCGCTCAGGAGCATACAGCAGCGCGATCTGCCGGGTATCGACCCTACACGGAGGGTGTTGGGAGTCATCCGGCCAACGGTGGAGGTGCTGGACAATGTGACGGAGTCAGGGCATATAGGAGTTCTGGGAACTCCGGGCACAGTGGCGAGCGAGTCTTACGTTATAGAGACCGGGAAGCTTTTCCCGGGCATGTCGGTGGCGCAGCAGGCATGTCCTCTTTGGGCGGCTATAGTGGAGAGCTCTGAGGCAGACGGCGACGGTGCCGACTATTTTGTGAAGAAGAACATAGACGCCCTTATGGCGAAGGATCCCGAAATAGACACCTTTGTGCTTGCATGCACCCATTATCCGCTTCTTATGGATAAGATACGCAAGTATGCGCCGCAGGGCATAAGGATACTGGAGCAGGGACAACTTGTGGCGGAATCGCTCAAGGATTATCTGCACAGGCATCCTGAGATGGAGATTCGGCTGGCAAAGGGAGGAGATGTAGAATACCTGACAAGCGAGAATCCGGAAAAATTTGACGCGCTGGCGTCGATGTTCACGCACGACGGCGTGGCGTCGAAGCACTGTGCGCTTGACTGAACATAATGAGCATGGAGAAAGAAAACATATCGGAAGAGACCCTGGCGAGGCTGGAGACGCTTGGCGCACGCATTGCCGCCGACGCGCACGACGAAGAGGCTCTGATTGAGCGTGGACGTCTGTATTGGGCCCTCGGTAGGCGCAGCGAGGCTATCGGCGACTATTTAGCGGCGCAGCGGATCAACCCTTCAGGGAAGGCAACGCAGCTACTGAAGGCTACCTACGAGATACTTGACTACTACAACAAGGATCTGTATAATCCTTAATTCATAATTCCCAGGGGAAGAACATCGGCACCTGCACCGCCTTAGGGCGCTGTGCGGGCGCATGTCTTTTCTGGGGGTAGAGCATTATGCGGCGTTCGCGTGTCCAGCCGCGGTCGTGATTGCGGATGTATACTGTGGCGAGTCCGCGCATCCCTTTTGCGCGTCGACGGAGATCGCCCATAAGGTCGGTCATATCTGCTACCTGTCGGGTCTCATACTGCATTGCGTCACGCCCGTCAACGATCAGGCGTACGGACATTCGGTCGCCGTAGCTCATGAGGGAGTCAGCGCGTCCTACAGCGACGCGACGTACTGTGCGGGATGTGTAGATCGGAGCTCCGGAGTATCCGGAAGTGTAATACGTACTGTTCATAGGGTTGGGTTTTTGCATGACATCGCAGATGAGATGCCGATTGGATTATCTATGGCAAAGTTAACCGGGATGACTGCCTGTTTTGAACAGTGTATTGTTAAATGATGTTAATTTAAGGGTTAAGGGTTAAGGGTTAAGAGTTAAGGGTGAAACAATGAGGATTAAACAATAAACATTGAGGGGTAGGGTAAAGGAAAAAGGCTTCGCTTGAGGGCGAAGCCTTTTTGAGTACAGGAAATGGGACTCGAACCCACACAGCCTCAACGGCCAGGGGATTTTAAGTCCCCCGTGTCTACCATTCCACCATTCCTGCATCAGGCGGCCGATGTGGCATTCCGAATGCAAAGTTAATTAAAAATCCGTGAGCCGCCAAATTTTTCGCAATAAAAAAGAAAAAAGAAGCCCCGCATTGCGGGGCTTCAGTTTCTGCAGCTCTCGCGGCAGTCACTAACCTAAAGTTATTTTTATTTTCTAACAGTAGTTTCGGTTGATACAGGAGCGTTGTTGTCAAGGATGCAGACTGCAACGCGGTTCCAGCTTTCTTCTTCAAACATGTGTCCTACGCCGAGGCCTTCAGCCTTGATGCGGTCGGCCTTGATGCCGTATTTGTTGACGAGCATGTTCTTAACAGACTCAGCACGCTGGTTGGCGAGACGCTCGTTGACTTCGATAGGACCGTCCTGTGAAGCGTAACCCTTAACGTTTACGGTAGCCTCGGGGTGATTCTTAAGATAAGATGCCACGGCTGCTACGTTGGGAAGCTGATCGGCGGGAATGTTATACTTGCCAAGACCGAAGTTGACATAGCGTACAGTGCTGAGGAAGTCCTGAGTTTCCTTAACTACGACGGGCTTCTGGTTTTTGAGTTTCTGAACCTCTGCTGCGAGAGCCATGTTCTCGTTGTTGCTTGCGTTGAGAGCGTCGCCTGCGGCGGCAAGATCAGCGCGGAGGTTGGTCACCTTCTCATTGAGGGCTGCGATTTCGTCGAGATTATAGTTAGGAACGGTATACTTGAAACCGTCGCCAAGCTTAACGGAAACACCTGCTGCGATGTTGAATGTAGCCTTCTCAGCGTTGTAGGCAGCCGATGTCTGCTTCACTCCTGCGTCGCTCATATCCCAGAGGACGCTCGGGCGGATTGAGAGGGTGACTGCGTCGCTTACGTTGAAGTTGAGGTTAAGACCGGCCTTCGTAGCGAAGAAATTGTGGTCTTTTGCAGGGCCACTCTGGTAGTTGTGTCCCCATCCTGCACCTGCCTGTGCTTCGATATCGAATACGTTTCTTGTTCCGTAGGGCTGGAAGAGCTTGAAGAGATTGACAGTACCGAAAGCGCCAACATAAGAAGCGTCGAACGCTGTAGTGGAGTGAGTCTGTCCTTTCCAGTTGGAAGTGTTGACCGCTGCGTCGCCTTCAACGCCGAGGGCGAATGCGGGAGTTATCTGCTTGCGGATCTCGAGACCGGCGGCACCGCGCATGTCCTTAAAGAACTTGGAGCCGTGGTAGAGAGGAGTGGTGGCGCCACCCTGGACACCGATTGACATGTTGCTGAAGAAACCGGGTTTCTGGAGGGATTCCTGAGCCATCATTGTTGCCGCTCCTGCTGCGAGGAATGTAACGGCGAGTAACGTTTTTTTCATAGTTGTGCGTTTTTTTAAGTTATTAATTAAGATAGATTTGTTTGTTGGTTACAGCTTCAATGAAGGAGTTACCGTTTCAGTGAAATTGTACCTTTACAACGCGCAAGTGTTGAAGAAGGATTAAAGGAAATGTGAAAAAAACGTGATTTTAACATTTGTTAAGTTAAAATTATAGTGGTAATATATATGAATAAAGATGCCCGACTGTTGACAGTCAGGCATTTATGGGGTATTTAAATATAAGTGGACGTGTAAATGTTAAAAATCAGGGTAGAATCTCAAAAACGGCTTCCACCGGGTAATGATCGGAAGTGTCGATGCGGTAACGCTTCGTCTTGAGGGCCTTGAGGCGGGCTCCACGGTAGAAGATCTGGTCGATGTGGAAGAGGAAAAGAAACTGATTGAATGTATTGGTAGGGCCGAAACTCGTCTCGGGATAAGCGTCGTTGAAACCGGCCTCGCGCATCAGGCGGTAGCTCCAACTTGAGGGGACATCGTTGAAATCGCCGCATGCAATGAGGGTCTTATAGCCGGAAGTGGTGGAGATCATCTCCTTTACATTCTGCGCGCGCGTACGGAAAGCCTCTCCCAGCTTCGGAAATATCTCATATCTGAACTCCTTGATGCTCTTCTTAGCTGAATTGACGCCCTTGATATCAGTGACCACCTCACGCTCCGTATCGGTGAGGTTGTATGAAGTCATGTGAAAATCCACTATGGGGAGTCTGAAGCCCTTGATGTCGACCTCAAACAGAGCCCAGCGTCGACGCTTGCCCCAATAGTCTTCGTCATCCGCGTTAGGACACGCCACGGGAATGGCTTTCACCGGATACTTTGACAGTATCTTAAGGTCGTAGGCCGAAGTCTGTCCCTTGACTGCAGCGGCACGATATGGATAGGCAGCATAAAGGGAGTCAATGAGTCCACGGCTCCAATGGTGGATTTCATTGGGATCCTCGAAATTGACAAGTTCCTGAAGACATATGATGTCGGCGCCGCATTCTGTGAGAAACTTTATGGCACGGTTGCCCGGAGCGTCCTGCCGGGTGGTGTCGGCAAGGTGGAGCGAATTGAATGTCATGAGCCTGAACGTGCGTGTCTCGTCCTGAGGCGACTTCGAGAATGCGATCGGTGTCACGTCTTTAATGTTGGGCCATCCCGCTACAAGCGTCAGCGCTGCGAGTGCCGCCATTATCAGGCGTCCGGAGCAAAGCCAGGCTATTCCTGTGAGCAGTGTCGCTATGGCGAGATAGGGGAGGGCGAGCACCATGACCGATGGCACTGTCATGTATTCAGGGTTGACTTTGCCGCCATAAGCGGCTGCGAGGGTGACTATGAAGAGAACTATCGACGCTATCTTCAGGGCGAGGCGGATGATGGGGGAGATTATGATCACTTTTTTATTTAAGGGTTAAGGGTTAAGGGTTAAGGGTTAAGGGT
>JAIDSM010000233.1 GCA_029061225.1 Muribaculaceae bacterium | reverse complement strand
CATTTCATACAATGATTCCTCTACATTTCATACAATGATTCCTCTACATTTCATACAATGATTCCTCTACATTTCATACAATAAAAATTTTTTATTATATTTGCATCCTCAAAAACATGTGTTATGACAAAACTTGATTATAGACCAAGAATAGCAGATGCAATCCTTTTTAATAAACTAAAAGGGATGGGTGCTGTATTGATAGAAGGACCCAAATGGTGTGGAAAGACTACTACAGCTGAACAACAGGCAAGAAGCATCATATATATGGATGCTCCTCGATATAGAGATAGTTATATCGAAGCTGCAAATATTGATCCTGATCTATTATTGGATGGTGCAACCCCAAGACTCATTGACGAATGGCAGATTGCTCCAAAACTTTGGGATGCAGTACGCTTTACTGTAGATCACAGAGGAGAAGATGGCCAATTTATCCTTACCGGTTCAGCAGTACCCCTCATTGATGATGAAGAAATGAAGAAAATGCATACAGGCACAGGCAGAATTGGCAGAATTAAGATGCGTGCAATGACCCTATGGGAATCAGGAGACTCATCCGGGAAAATTAGCTTGAAATCATTGTTTGAAGGCGAAAAACAATCATGCGTATGCTCTTCAGAACTCGAACATATAGCATATCTTTCATGTAGAGGAGGTTGGCCGAGAGCCATTTTACAGGAAAACGACCTTTCTCTTGAAAGAGCCATGGATTATGTGGAAGCTGTTGTACATTCAGATATAAACAGGGTTGACGGATCCATAAAAAATCCGGAAAGAGTATCTCGACTGTTAAGATCGTACGCAAGACACATAGGGACACAGACATCGTTATCGGCGATAAGTTCCGATCTTTCAGGCAACGAGCAGGGATCCTTTGATGTCAGGACAGTTAAGACTTACATAGATGCCCTCAAACTGATTTTTGTCATTGAGGATATGCCAGCGTGGAATCCTAACCTAAGAAGCAAGGCAGCTATACGAACAAGTGATACCCGATATTTCGTGGATCCATCTATAGCGGTTGCGGCCCTTGGAGTAGGGCCTAAAGATCTTTTGTCAGACCTAAAGACCTTCGGATTTATTTTTGAAAATCTATGTGTACGTGATCTTCGTGTGTACGCCGAGTCATTGAACGGAAATGTGTATCACTACAGGGATAGTCTCGGGCTGGAATGCGATGCTGTCGTACATTTACGAAATGGCAGCTATGGACTTATTGAAATAAAATTAGGAGGCGATAAGCTCATTGAAGAAGGTGCTTCAAATCTTCTAAAGCTTAAAAACAAGATAGATGTGGAAAAAATGAAATCACCTTCTTTCCTTATGGTTTTGACAGCTGTTGGGAAATTTGCATATCAGAGAAAAGATGGAGTTTATGTAGTTCCAATCACCTGTCTAAAAAATTAAATTCCATATCATCTGCATCTCTGCACAGCATTTCATCGACCCAAACTCATACACTACTTAGACGTAACTGATAAAATTAAGGCCCCTTTCATAAAAATAGGGTCTATGATGATCTCTCAGACGGGAGATTGTTCTAAAAAAAATATCTTAAAGATCCGGTTATGTTTGCATGGGCCGAAAATATATGTTATCTTTGTGATGTTAAATATATGCATATCGTCAATAAACATGCAGACGAAGCACATATAATTATCTATAAACAAATTAAAGTTATATGCATTCGTGCTCATGATTGATGGTTGTGAATTTATGCAATAAATATAGTATTTTTATGAAGAAAAATCCTAATGCACGTATGGTGCTTACATTGGCCTCAATGGCTATAGCAAGTGCCGCATTCGGTTATCCGGATGACATTGTGGTGCATAAGTCTAATGGATCAAGTCCCTTCAAGACTGAACTGAGCAAGACTTCCCGCATCACGTTCCAAGGATCATCGATGATGATTAAAGAGGCTGGAGGGCCTGCAGTGTCTATTCCTTTAAGAGATATAGATCGCATTGTATTCGATTTGTCCACATCCTCAAGTGAGGAGATGGAATCGAATCTGACGGAAGAACTGAAATTCATCGTAGAACGAAAGAAAGTGAAGCTTATCTCAGTATCGGGTGGCGATGTAGAGTTGTTTGTGTTTGACGCGGCTGGCCATCAGGTCGGTGCTGTGTCTTCCAAAGGGGAGACGGAATATGATTTCACCGATAAGGAAGCCGGTGTATACATCCTCACTTCAGCAGGTAAAAGTATCAAATATCTTAATAAATAACTCTTAAATTCAAGAAAATGAAAAAAATATACGTAATAATTTTAGGATGCCTTATAGCGATTAGCGCGATAGCGATTGAGATTGTTCCGACTATGGTTGTGACGTTGAAAGATGGAAGCAAACAGGAATTCTCCATCTCCGACATAGATGAAATAACCTTCATTACAGACGATGAGTCAGAACAGACCGGAGATATAGATATCGATATAACACAACTTACGGTCAGTTCCGTCAAAGCTACATTTAAAGCTACCGATCCGGCACAGACATTCCTATTCGGACTCGTGACGAAGGAAAAATTCGACGAGATCGGAGGAGACTCTGAATTCCTTGATTATGAGATCTCCCGCCTAACTGAAGAAGCCGACGAATGGTGGTTTGATTCTCTTGCTGATTATCTTGATTTCCTTCTGTCAGACTGGAATCCGGATGACCAGAAGCTTAACCGCGATAATCTTTCGGTAGACACTGATTATTATCTCTATGCCTACGGTATAAACGTTTCGGGTGAACTCACCACCGGTCTCTTTAAGAAACCTGTGCATACTCCTGGCTACATGGAAGTGGATTTCAAACTTAAAGCCACCGATATAACTTCCTCGACTGTCACGTTGACTGCGGCGCCAGACAACCAGACGATCTATTATTATCTCGGATTTATCACGAAATCAGAATTCGAGAATGAATTCAATTGTGACGAAGAGTATGTGGTAAGCAATGCTCTCGCAAGCATTCGAATGGCTATCGGCAATGATGGCACGAAACTCGGAGAGGTCGCTTCCGTTCATAAGGGGAATGGAACTCAGAAGCTTACACACCTCACTCCCGATATGGAATATTATGCCCTTGCTTTCGGCATAGATGAAAGCGTTTCGGCATCTACAGTCTTGACAAAGATACCTTTCAAAACTTCTCCGGTAGAGATTACCGATCACTGCACGTTTGATGTCACAGTCGCTTCTGTAGAACCCATGTTCATAGATCTTAATGTTAAGCCAAGCGATCCTTCGACACGATATTTCGTGGCCATCCGTAAGACAGCTGATACTGCTTCTCTTACTCCAACGCAAGTGGCAGACAACGAAATAGCTTTCCAAAATGGATTCCAACCACCTATCGATTGGAGTACCGATCCACGCGTATTTACCGGCGACCGAACCCTCAACTCACGAAAGAATCTTGGCGTGACAATCATAATGCCCTCCACAGAATATACAGTCTATGTGTTTGGAGTGAGCGAGCAAGGTGTTCGCACCACTGATGTCTCTACGCTTAAGGTTACTACACCGGCTCCGGAGGCATCCTCGATGACTCTTACGATTTCCGGCATATCCGCCGGAGCTGAATCCGATCCCGATGATTGGACCGGTTGGGGCAATAAGATATGCTATTTCACATATAGTGTCGATCCCTCTGTCAATAATCAGTATTATTACACCGGAGTTGTAAGGAAATCTGACTATGAGAAGTTTTCCTCTGATTCTGACTTTATGGCTGAAGTAATCAGGACTGCTGGTGAAACCGTAATGATGAATTGCTATATGGGTCGCGACAACAGTGTGCTCAACCCGTATCCGGTTCCTTTCAAGACAACTGCTGACTATGCCGGGGCATCGATCGTCAATGGTCAGGAATACTATGTGTTTGCATTCGGATATGCGGGCATCGCCATAACCCCACTGTTTAAGGAAGAGGTAAAGGCCGACGATGGTTCGGGCTCTTCCGGAGGAGGCGATTGGGGTTGGGGTGACTTTGAGTAAATAAATGTGAAATTTCCCATTATTTACTTGTCAGCTCAAAAAAAATTACTAATTTTGCAAATAGACTCACGCCGTGCGTCTTCCGAGAGCGGAAGCGAGGCGGGAGGTTAAAATAAAAGGCGTTTACTCGCGCTTTATTCTTGGTACATCAAAGTGTCTGAAACCTTTTTTACCAATCAAGAATTAAGTGGTGATAGACGCCCACGGGTATGTATATACCTATCCGGGCTCATTCTATGCCTTAATCGGCATGGAGTGGGTTTGGGGTATTTGCATAGGCGTGGGTCTCTGTGACACTCATTCATTGGTAGCGAACTTCAGACACTCGTGATGTACGAATGAGCAACGGTAACAGATACCCACCCTTTTTTATTAACCCGGTCGCAGTGGGGTATTGGCGACATTACTGAGGCGACAAACCAACGTCGCTCTCATCATGAAAGCGACTGACCGACATAACCTAATTGATCGAATCAAAACCTTAGAAGGTTTGACTGATGATGAACGCTCGGCTCTACTCGGGCTTCTCCGTGAAAGCAAGACCTATGGTCTTGTGTGGGAGGATAAACCCGAAGATGTAGAGGAGCGCCTGCGTGATGAACTTCCTGTACTTGTAGAAGACAAAGACCGAGCATTAACCGAAGCCGGGCCTGATGCACCCAATCACATTCTAATCGAGGGTGACAACCTCGAAGCACTTACTACGCTCGCATATACCCACGCTGGTAAAATCGACGTAATCTATATAGATCCGCCATATAATACTGGTAATAAAGATTTCATTTATAACGATTCTTATGTGGACAACGAGGATAGCTATCGTCATTCCAAATGGCTCTCATTTATGTCTCGCCGCCTTAAAATCGCCAAGAAACTTCTCTCAGACCGGGGTGTTATTTTTATATCCATTGATGATAATGAAGCGCATAATCTTAAGCTTTTATGTGATGACAAAGAAATTGGATTATTCGGGGAACAAAATTTTATAACAGCCTTTATCTGGCAATCTACGCCTGGGTCAAATACAGGAACTGATATTATCACAACAACCGAATACATATTGGTTTATTCTAAAAATCGTAAGGAATGCGTGTTTGATGGCATGTTAGTTGATGAGGATTCATTCCCATATTCTGATGAACATGAAAGTGAACGTGGAAAGTATGCTCTAGATAAAATGGACCGTAGACGAGTTGGAGGTCATTATTCACCGTCCCTCGATTTTGGGTTAGAAATGCCTGATGGCTCAGTCCGGTATCCGGGTGGTGGGGCAACTCAATCCACAGAAGGATGGAATTATCTTTGGAGTAGATCTAAAATTGAATGGGGATTAAAGAATGGGTTTATTATTTTCAAAAAAGGGAAAAATGGGTGGAACGTCTATAATAAACGTTATTCCCTTGTAGACAATTCAGGTAATAAAGTTGAAAGGAGTATACCTTTCCGAAATTTAATCACGACAGATATCTGTAATACAGCTCAAGGCACTGCAGAAATTACTGGCATTTTGGGTAATCGTTTATTTGATTTCCCTAAGCCATCAAAATTAGTCATGAGATTACTTTCAACTATAATCCGAACGAAACCTTCTGCTTGTGTTCTTGACTTCTTCGCAGGTTCAGGCACTACACTTCACGCAGTCATGCAACTAAATGCCGAAGATGAAGGCAAACGTACCTGTATTCTCTGCACAAACAACGAGAACGGCATCTGCGAGAATGTTACTTACGAGCGAAATAAGCGTGTAATTGAGGGCTATACCAAGCCTAACGGTGAGTTTGTAGAGGGACTGCATGACAATAATCTGCGCTATTATAGAACAGATTTTGTCGGAAGAGGCCGTACTTTGCGGAATATGCAGCGATTGGTAAACCTATCAACCGATATGCTGTGCATTAAGGAAAACCTCTATCTGGAGAAGAAAAGTATGGGTGGTGTCAAAACACATCCGCAGATATTCAGGTATTTTGATGACGGAAAAAAACAGATGCTTATCATATATCGTGAAGAATACATAGAAGAGATAGTAGGTATCATTGAGAAAATGGATTTCAAAAATCCTTTAAAAGTATATGTGTTCTCTCCGAGCGAAGATCCTGCATCAGAACTTTTCGAGACGGTGGCGGATAAAGTGGAAACAACAGCATTACCAGCCGCTATATACAATGCCTACAAACGAGTATTACCGAAACCTAAGGATAAACTAGTAGGGACGCACGGTTCGTGCGTCCGAGAATCCGTGATGGAACCAAAAGAATACTCAATTGAAGAAAACAAGGAATTAGGTGGTCTTTTCGCAGCGGAAGGAGGTGAGGAATGAAAAACCTGCAATACCAACAACGGGCGGTTACTGAACTTACGGATAAGACAATAAAGGCACTTAACAGTGGTGGAAAGCGTAGAAAGATTGTGTTTCAAGCACCTACAGGTGCAGGTAAAACAGTCATGGCCTGCAAGACACTTGCCGCAATAACAGACGAGCTGAAACAACGAGGTAATTCCCGATACCAGGAATGTGCCTTTATATGGTTTGCTCCGCGCAAGCTTCATCTTCAAAGCTATAAAAGTCTTAAAGGAGTCTTCGGAGAAACCAGAAAACTAACTCCGGTGATGTTTGACGAACTCGATCAAAGCGAGGGTATTCAGCCGGGTGAGATCCTTTTCGTCAACTGGGAAAGTGTCAACAAGGACAAAAACATAATAGTGCGCGACAACGAAAGTTCAGCATCGCTCTATGAGATAACAAGACGCACACAGGAAGAACTCGGTATTCCAATCATTGCCATTATTGATGAGGAACACATGTTTTGGTCGAAAACCGCAGACAAATCTAGTCAGGTTCTCGACCGAATAAATCCTGCCGTCGAGATACGAATATCCGCTACACCTAAGACATCAATCAACGGAACTACTCAAAAGGTTCTTGTGGATCGTCACGATGTAATCAATGCCGAAATGATTAAGAAGGAAGTGGTGTTGAATCCTGACATAGATGTGGATGCGACCGATCCTTTGTCACTTGAAGAAAGACTTCTTAAGACTGCTCTTTTAAAGCGTCAGCAGATTGCCGATGAATACGAGCGGCTTGGCTCAGACATCAAGCCTCTTCTGCTCGTTCAGCTTCCAAACGACACAAAGGAGACAATGACTGAAGACGACAATAAAATAGCGGAAGTCGTAAAGACATACTTAAAGTTCAATACTACGGAAGAGATAACCGTCGAGAACGGCAAACTGGCAGTATGGCTCGCCAACGAGAAGGAAAACCTGGAGAATCTGGAAAAACCGGATAATATGACCAAAGTTTTGCTCTTCAAAGAGGCTATAGCCCTGGGCTGGGACTGTCCACGGGCAGCAGTACTCCTGATATTCCGAAAGCTCAGCAGTGACCAGTTTACCATACAGACAGTCGGACGTATTCTAAGAATGCCTGAGCAGAAGCATTACCCCAACGACCTACTCAATATCGGCTATGTCTATACCGACATAGCGAAAGACAAGATAAGGATCGTGGCCGCCGACCAAAGCTATATACTCAACCATACGGTGACCGCCACCCGGCGCGAGGCTATGACGAATGTATCGCTTCCGTCAGTCTTCGCATCGCGACCGAACGCAATGCACAATTATCTTGGACCGGACTTCAAGAAAGTCCTTTACAAGACAGCTGAGGAAATCTTCAATCTGGAGAAAGGGGGAATGCTCTTCAGCATAGCCGAACTCGCTTCCTTAAGAGGTGAGGACGAGGATCCTCAGCCATTGCCGGATACTGGAGACCTTGCTATAGACGAAAACCGAAGGAAAGTACAGAAATTACTTAGACTCGATGTAAAAACCGTCAATGTCGAGATTCCCAAAGACGTCCATTTTCAGAACGAAGAGCAGGTGCTGGAATTCGATCATGCCAAATTCGCCAGAACCGCCAGCGAGATAGACCGTGTTTTTCTTGCCTATATTAACACCAAAGGAGGACAGTTCGAGTCACGTCAGGGAGACAGAACAAACCGAATAGCCGGGTATCTGCTCGGATTGCTTGAAGACTACTTCAACATATTCGACACGGATGCGAAAAAGGTTGTGCTCTATCATGAAAATAGACCTGTCTTCGACCATCTGCTTGAACTTGCCCTTGACCGCTACATGAGACTACGGCAACAGTCACGCCCTGATCCCAAGCGGACACTGACATCATATAACTGGGAAATTCCAGAGGAAAGAGTCTATGATACGGATACGCATACAGTCATCTCTAAAGTGGAAAACCATGCCCTTGAGCCATTCGTAGAACTGACCTCGGCATCAGGGCCGGAAGAGAGGTTTGTTGCATTTTTGGAAAAACACTCAGACAAAATAGACTGGTGGTATAAGAACGGAGACAAAGGGAAGACACATTACGCAATTCCATATGAACCTAATGGAATTGAATCTGTACCGCTTTTCTATCCGGACTTCGTAATACGAATGAAATCCGGAAGAATCTATATCTTCGATACAAAGACCCAAAACAGCGATGTATTCGCCCCGGACAAGCACAATGCCCTTCGCAAGTATATCACAGCAGAGAATGCCAAAGGTCAGAATATTGAAGGGGGAATCATAATCAACAAGCCCGTGGGAAGTGATGTCTGGCTTTATTGTAAACTACCTATAAACGACACAACCAACGTTGACAATTGGGATATGTTTAATCCTAAAAACGCATAGACATGGCAAAAGGAATCGACAGTAAATTCGTACATTACGGCATACGCCGCGATGACCTCTCTATGATTGAGGCTATCTGCGACGCCGAGGGTATAGACTTCGACTGGCTCAGTGAGGAAATACTGAAAGCCTACCACGCCAAAAAAGTCGACGTGATAGAGATTGACGATGCCACAACGGAAGATATTATCCGCGGGGCAATCAATAACCTAATAACCTTCGCGTAGCGAATAAATATGCTTATTCAACGAATCAAAGTCAGCAACTACAAAACATATCTTGACCTCGACCTCAATCTGACGGTAGACGAGGAACGCCCGATCATACTTATCGGAGGCTCAAACGGTGGTGGAAAGACCACATTGTTTGAGGCTATAAGCGGCGCGCTATACGGTCTAAAGATCGAGAACAAAGAACATTTCATGGAGCTCATCAATCAAGGAGCCGTAGGGCAGGTCAAGCCGGAGATTTCCCTGCAGATCACTTTCAGCGGTAAGGTACTCGGCCAGGAGCAGAAGTATATATTAAAGCGTCTATATGCCTTAAATCCTGCGGGACGACCACTCGAAAGCGTCAGCCTTAACATGAACGGCAATATGTTTGTATATGGCACTATGACTGCGCCAAAAGAGCGCCTCAAAAACGAGCAGGAGGTAAATAAGATCATCAAGGCCAATCTTCCGCAGGAGTTGAGCCAATATTTCCTTTTTGACGCAATGCAGTCGAGTGAACTGCTTAAAAAGAACGTGTTTGCTCAGACTATCCGCGACAATTTCGAGAATGTATTAGGCTTCAAGAAATACCTGCAACTGCGCCGTGCCGCCGAAAAATTACAGCAGGAATGGGCTCAACAGCGACTTCTTGCGGAACAGGAAGCGGCAGAGTATAACGAACTCGTCAGCCAAAAGGAAAAACTAAACACCGACCTTAACGCCCGCATCGCAGAACAAGATACACTATACAAGTATCTGACCTCAATGGAGACCGAATATCAGAAAGCGAAAGAAGGAGCGCAACAAAGCGTAGCCCTCAATAAACGCATTGCTGACATTTCGGCAAAAATCGATGATATAGTACGTCGAGCTGCTTCTTACGCCGAAGACATCAAGGGCTTTATGGAAAATATCGAAATCAATGTTTTCCTTCCGAAGATTGCTGCCAACCTCTCGATAGAGATCAACAATATCTTACACATCAAAGAGGAACTTGCCAACTCCACCTCCGGCGCTTATCCTTTGGAAACGCTTCGTGATGTCACCGCAAAGATTATCGACTATCTTAAAGAACTGTCTCTTTGTTCGCCGGAAGTTGACGAAGAGAATGTGGTGAAACATATCGTTGCTATGCAGAACACCACTAATCGACAAGATCCATTCGACTATCTCGACAATGCAGAGATAGTCGCCCTTAAATCGCTTGTCAATCGTGGTGCCAACAATCAGTTTGTAGCCCTCTATCGTCAGCGTCAAGACCTCGAAGTGCTTCTCGCAACCATCGAGGAACTGCGTACTGAGAAAAATAATCTTGAGCAGACCCGTACCGGAGGCAACGAGTATATTATCTCCAACTACGAAGAAAGCCAGCGCAAACTCGAAAAAGCAAAGATCGCCGAGGGGCAACTTAAACAGGAAATCCAAAAGCTCGATAACCGCATACACCGCTACGATGTTCAGATTCAGCAGGAGCCTGATTTGAAATACGACACTCTCGTAAAACTTAAGCCCTTCTTTGAGAAGGTTGCCGACAGTCTGCTTAAAAAGAAGAAAGCTCAGATTGAAAGCGAGATGCAGCAGCAACTCAACCGATTGCTCGTCTCTTACAAAGGACACATCGGGCGTGTGGAGTTGAGCGACAGCATGGAAAACTTCAATATCAAGATTTTCCATACCAAAGGAAACCAAATCTCACTCAATCAGCTCAATGCAGCCTCCAAACAGATCTTTATTCAGGTATTGCTAAAAGTGCTTCGCAATCTAGGCGACTATAATCCGCCTGTGATGATTGATACAGTAATGGGTGTACTCGACAATGAGAGCCGCGAAATGCTCTTTGAGGAATACTTCCCCAACCTTGCTGAGCAGACAATCCTCTTATGCACAACTTCGGAGGTACGACCAGAAAGTGATTACAAGAAGCTCGAAGCCTTCATATCCAAGACCTATACACTCAATAGAGACGTGGAAGAACAGAAAACGACCGTCGGCGACGGCTATTTTGGAATCGAATTAAACTAATATAGTTATGCCATTGGTATTTGGAGATATTTACTTCCCGGAGAACTTCAATACAGAGTTTGCTCCGCTAAAGGATAAAATTGAGAATCTTATCAATCTTTCTCGCTCCGCAGGAAATGAACGTCGATATTCCATATTGAACAATAAGTTGATGCGTCTCTGCCTTCTTGTCGGTTTATCCACTCCTGGCAAAAGAGATGAAAAGGCTGTAGAAGCCATCAAGCTTCAGAAAGGAAGTCGCTTTCAAGCCAGTTTTTTTACACACCAGGAATTGGCACCGCTTTATTCAGCTCTCATAAAGCTACGCTATAAAAATACAGCTTTAGATATAACCAATAATAACACACTGTCGCGTATAATCGGGGCAGAGATGTATCGAGGCCGTGATACCTTAATGACTGATAATAATCTGGAAAACTACTTCTTCTCCACGGGAGGCAGAACTGCTTTGGCAAAAGATATACCTGCTCTCAACCTTCTTATCGGATACTATGGAGATGCGGAAATGGAAGCTACGCTCGACATAAACAGCCGAGCTATTACCAATGCTCAAATTATTATCGCAGGTGCCACTGGTTCGGGAAAGACCAATCTACTTGCAGTTCTGATTCAACAGATTCGCTCAATATCAGCTGAGAGTCCTTATCCGGTCAACTTCCTGCTGTTTGACTACAAGGGGGAGTTTAGCGATATTCAGAACAATCACTGGCTATCACTTTTCGACGTTGACCGCTCTTGCATACTCGACCCAATAGAGCGACCGTTACCATTCACACCATTCAAGAATTTCACCGGCCGACCAATCAATGAAATTAACCTCTACTCCACTGAGATGGCTTCAGCTCTCGCGTCGCTCGACCGACTATCTCCAAGTTCCAATATGAGCAACCGTCTGAGTGAGGCTATCGT
Source organism: Muribaculaceae bacterium (assembly GCA_029061225.1). Taxonomy (GTDB): domain Bacteria; phylum Bacteroidota; class Bacteroidia; order Bacteroidales; family Muribaculaceae; genus Lepagella. Next base: position 5,339 of record JAIDSM010000233.1, on the reverse strand, counting down.
GGAATGTTATAAGCGGACTAACGGTGCGCCTATCACATTCACGGATATGCTCAAAGAATATCAGTCAAGAATGAAAGACCCCGATAAGGACGATTCTATCTCGTCAATTCTTAAGCAACTCGACCGCGCCAATATTTTTGACACGGAAGATAAGGCTGACCTTATATGCGATAGTTTCATCGTCAAGATGGACGGTTACCCTAAAGACGGCCCGATTGCAAAAGCAATTGTGTACTTCCTGATGTCGAAACTCAACAACATTTACGAACAACTCGACAAGCAAGCGGTAAATGACGAAGTGGTGCAAATTCGCCACTTCTCGATTATCGACGAGGCTCATTATATGTTGAGCTTCGATAACCGCCCGCTCCGCAACCTTATTGCGGTAGGTCGCAATAAGGGATTGTCTATTATTCTTGCTACGCAGAATATGGCTGACTTCAAGAACAAGGGCTTTGACTTCTACGCTAACGCTCAGTACCCTTTAATTATGAAGCAGCAGACAATCGACGACAAGGTTATCAAAGACCTATTCGGTGTAAGTGGCACGGAGCTCCAAGAGATCCGCACCGCTATTGCCGGACTGCAAAAGGGCGAACTTATCATCAAAGATCAAATGGCCTTTGCACTCGGCATGGGTAATAAATATAAGAAAATCAATGTGACACACCTGATATAATTTTCTAATAAATTTACGTCTTAGCTCGGCCTATATACAAAGTCATTCCTTCAAATTTCAAGAAGCCTTCAAATATCAAGTATTATTATGTGAAAAAATTTGCAGTGTAACTAAATTTTAGTAAGGCTTACCCCTGATTTACACAGCAGAATAGCCTACCTTGCAAAGCAGACAGGAGTTTCCATCAATTCCTTTATTCGCACGGCTGTCGAGAAGCAGATTGCCGCAATGCTATGATTGCATACTCTTGACTTACGAAACGAGGAACTAAGCGCTGATTGCTGACCGCTTAAAGCTCATCAGCGGCTTCTCCGCTATCTTAAGACTCAAGACTCAAAACTTATTTGCATATCCCGGGAATTTTGCTTATATTTGCAGAAAATTGAGGATTATGGACCAACTGAGATACCCCGTCGGAATGCAGACCTTCTCAAAAATCAGGGAGGAGGGTTATGTATATGTTGACAAGACACAATATATAAAACCCCTGCTCAGCCAGGGGCAATTTATCTTCATGAGCCGACCCAGGCGTTTCGGAAAGAGCCTCCTGCTGTCCACTCTCGAAGCTTACTTCGAAGGGCAACGCGACCTCTTCAAGGGGCTCGCCGCCGACTCCGACGGACTTGACTGGACACCCTCACCCGTCCTGCATTTCGACTTCAACGCCGAGAACTTTAGCCTTGAGAATGGTCTGGAAATGCTTCTCAATGGATTCTTTGGGAGCCTTGAGAAAAAGTATGGCATAAGTAGCGAAGGGCTATCCGTGTCTCAACGCTTCAGGAATATAATTGAGGCTGCCTATCAAAAGACCGGACGGCAGGTTGTGATCCTCATCGACGAATATGACAAACCATTGCTTGATATCGAGGACAACAAGGAGCTCTATGAGAAGAATCAACGCATACTCAAGAGTTTCTTCGGAAACCTCAAGAGCATGGACCGGTACATCCGATTCGCCTTCATCACCGGAGTAGCACGCTTCAGCAAAGTCAGCATATTCAGCGACCTAAATAATCTTGACGATATCTCGCTTGAAGATGCGTACGCCGATATATGCGGATGGAACGAGAAAGAACTTGTGGATAATTTTGCCCCCGGAATCCGGACGCTTGCCGACAAACGTAAGGAGGACTTCGACACGACCCTTAAGGAACTGCGCGATTATTATGACGGATATCTCTTTACGGAGGAGGGTTCTCGTCTGTATAATCCATACAGCATTCTGAAAGCTCTCAAAAAGATGAGGATAGATCCATATTGGTTTGAAAGCGGAACGCCTACTTTTCTGGCGCGACGGATAAAGAACATGAGGATTTTCCCGCCTGACATCAATGGAAAGACTTGCTCCCGTGAGGAACTGATCGCTGTCGGACTCAACGACCGGAATCCAATCCCCCTGATGTTCCAGACCGGTTACCTGACGATCGGAAAACTCCTGGAGGATGACTTCTACGAGCTCCGTTTCCCTAACCGTGAGGTGGAGAAGGGCTTCTACCAGGAGCTGCTCCCGCTTTACGTCCCGGATGTCAGGGATCCCTTCAGCCCCTTCCATTTCTACCTCTTTCAGAAAGACCTATCGGAAGGTCGCCCCGAAGACTTCATGAAGAGGCTCGCCACACTGCTGAATAATTTGCCTTATGATGACCATTACGAGTCGACCTACAGGGCAGTAACATACCTCATAGCCGTGCTCTCCGGTAGTCCGGCGCTTGCCGAGCACCACGGTTACAAGGGGCGCAGCGACCTCGAGGTATTCACACGGAGATTCATCTACGTCTTCGAGTTCAAGTACGACAGGAGCGTAAGCGAGGCCTTGGACCAAATCCATGACCGCGACTATGTCGGACGCTATGCGCTTGATAAGCGCCCGGTATTCCTTATTGCGGCTAATTACAATTCCGACAAAGACTACCGTGGCCTTGAGTATGAAATCGCTTCTGTCAATGCATAATGCAGCCGATGCAAACATCAAACCTTACCGGCGAAACCGGTGAAATTTGTGAAACCTGGGTTGCGAGAAGTGCAACATAATTCAACAAAACCTAAAGGGTGCTTGTTTTATAATTATTTGAGATAAGCATTAATAACTTTTAGATATTATGGAAAACAGCAGTCCTAAGAAAAAGGTCGCGGATCAGGTGGCCGAAATGATCGCGGATGCAGGAGTGAAACATCTGTACGCGATAACGGGAGACAGTCTTAATGATTTGACAGATGCTCTGGTGAGAGACGGTCGAGTCAAGTTCATTCATATGCGTCATGAAGAATCCGGAGCCTTCGCGGCAAGCGCAGAAGCTCAGCTTACAGGAAAACTTGCCGCCTGTGCCGGCAGCAGCGGTCCGGGACATGTACATCTTATCAATGGCCTTTATGACGCACAGCGTAGTAATGCTCCTGTCCTGGCCATAGCCTCTACTTGTGCTTCCGCTGTGTTCGGAACGGAATATTTCCAGGAGACAAATCCCACTCTCCTATTCTCAAACTGCAACGTCTACAATGAGATGGCTACTACTCCCACACAGGTTCCTCATATGCTTCAGGCTGCCATGCAGGAAGCGATCGGACGCGGAGGAGTTGGTGTAATCGGACTTCCCGCCGATGTAATCGGTCAACCGGCTGTGGAATCTTACGCCTCGACTACGGCTCTCTACACAGAGCGTCTCCCTGAGCCTTCCGAAGAAGAGATAAATGCTGCCGCTCAACTTATCAATAATGCCGGTACCGTTGCGATTTTCGCAGGTTCGGGAGCAAAGAACGCAGCTTCTCTGGTCAATGAATTATCAGAAAAGATCAATGCTCCTGTGGGAACGACTTATAAAAGTCAGCTCGAACTGACCGGCGTATGTAAAAACTATGTCGGACATATGGGTTACCTCGGGATGTGGTCGGCCGAGAATGCTATAGCATCTGCCGATGTCCTGATACTGATTGGAATGAATTTCCCCTACCCCGGCTTCTTCCCTACCGATAAGAAGATAATCCAGGTTGATGTCAGAGCGGAGCGATTAGGACGTAAGACTAAAGTCGATGTTCCCGTACGTGCGGATGCAGGACTCTTCATCACATCGCTTCTTCCCAAGATTAAGCAAAAGGCCGATACTGCATTTCTCGATAAGGCTCTGAACGACTTTGCCGCTATAACTGCAAGGTATGAAGAACCGGTAAAGAATCCCGGGGTCAAGGGCTCCATACGACCAGAATACATGCTTAGCTTGCTAAATAAACTGGCCGACGAAAATGCGGTATTCACGGTTGACACAGGTATGAACAATGTCTGGACTTCGCATTATCTTTCGCAGAAAAAAGACCGGAGGATGATAGGTTCATTCTCGCATGGATCAATGGCAAATGCGATGCCTATGGCAATCGGTGCGAAATTCGCATGTCCCGACCGTCAGGTTATAGCGATTTGTGGCGACGGTGGTTTTACAATGCTGATGGGAGAACTTCTAACCATCATTCAGTATAAATTGCCGGTAAAACTGCTGGTTGCCGACAATCGGTCGCTGGCATTCGTGAAATGGGAAATGGAAATGGCAGGACTGACTCCTAACGAGACGAACCTCATCAATCCGGATTTCGGGAAAATGGCTGAGTCGATCGGATTCCAGGCCGAGACGGTAGATGATCCGGACGCGCTTGAGAATGCCATGAAAAGATGGTTGCAGGCAGATGGTCCTGCGTTGCTATCGGTTGTTACAGATCCGGATGCGGCTTCATTCAGCTTCTCTGAAAAACTTATGGAGTCGGCCAAACCCGGAAATCCTCTCAGCAATTTCGCTCCTCTCGGAAGCTAAGATAAAGACACTAAGATTTATAATACAGCGCAGGATAGCTTCTATCCTGCGCCTTTTTTCTTATTCATTCAACTTTCGTAAGCGAAAGTTGAGGGTTATAAGGTTATTAGGTTAAAGGGTTATAAGAAAAATTTGAATATTTACTTCAGAAGGACTCTTTACTACGTCATAAATAACCCCATAACCATTTAACCCATAAACCTTAAGTTGAGCTTGCGAAACTTAAATTAATCATAGCTTAGTTGACAAGTGGTTTCTAAAGACTTATGCAATAAAAAAGGATGCAACCCACATGGAGCTGCATCCTTTTTAACTATCTTGATTTATTCTGTCCTACTTCACTTCCTCGAAGTCTACGTCAGTGACGTCCTTCTCGTCAGGGTTGGGCTGCTGTGCGCCTGCTCCGGCTGCACCTGCGGCACCAGCCTGCTGCTGAGCTGCATAGATATCCTGAGCTGCTGCCTGTAGGGCATCGCTAAGAGCCTTCTCTGCAGAGTCGATATCTTCTACAAGCTGCTGTTTGTGAACCTCTTTCAGACGATCCAAAGCTGCATTCACAGGAGCAAGTTTGTCAGCAGGAATCTTGTCGCCGAGTTCCTTGATCTGCTTTTCAGTCTGGAAGATCATAGAGTCAGCGTGATTGAGCTTGTCGGCACGCTCCTTAGCCTTCTTGTCGGCTGCTTCGTTTGCCTTGGCCTCGTCGCGCATACGGTTGATCTCAGCCTCGGTCAGACCGGAAGAAGCCTCGATACGGATTGACTGTTCCTTGCCGGTAGCTTTATCCTTTGCTGTTACGTTAAGGATACCGTTGGCGTCTACCTCGAAAGTAACCTCGATCTGCGGTACACCACGCGGTGCGGGAG
>JAIDSM010000232.1 GCA_029061225.1 Muribaculaceae bacterium | reverse complement strand
GATGAATTCCATAATTATTGATATTTGTTTGATTAGGTTGTTTCTTCATCCAGTTGACGAAATGTGTGCGGCACTCTTTTTCTTCCCTTAGGTCGGTGCCGCTACATTTTTGGATTTGGAAGAAATAAGAGATCTGTCGCTGAAGAGTGTCGGCATTTAATTGGGTATCTTTGGACAAGAGGGAAATGAGATTGGCTTGCCATTCTTTATCGGATAGAAATAATTTTTCGAGTTCATTAAGACTCAAAAATTTCTTCTCATCCGCTCTATATATAGAAGATATTTGATTTTTAATCTTTTTATCTTTCTTATTATATATGTCCAAGCCGTCCCCCAAGTCATCACCCAAACGGTCTCCCAAACAATCCGTCAACTCATCTTCAAAACCATCCACCAAGCGAACCGCCCAGTCTTTAGGGTCAGTCATGATGTAATAAGAGGGAGCTACTGTATTGCCTTGCCCCTTTGTAAAGGTGATGATTCCACGCTTATAAAGAGTGGTTCGGGAATTGAGGACTGTCTGCTCAGACACCATAAGCGCACGGCTGATTAGTGTAGTCGGACACCGGATCGGCATATTCCAATGCCTACTGTTGGCGCGGTCGAGAAGGAAAAAGAACAGAGCGGTTGCCGATGCCGGAAACGGCTCGTAGTCGTTCTCCTTCCAGAACCCGTGCATAAGCTCGTAGAGATTCACGCCTGTTGCCATCACTTCCGGGCTTTGATGTAGTGGGAACGCATGAAGTCTTCGAGGTCGGCACGGCAGACGTAGATTTTGCGGCCAATCTGCGAGAACGGAATCACACGCTGGTCACGATAATTCTGCCACGTCTTCGGTGAAATGCCGAGCATCTTTCGTGCTGCGTCCGATTCAATCCATTCCGAATTGCGGTCGTCTGCATTGCGGTTAGTTACGAGCTCGGCCAGACGGTCAAGTTTTTCATGGAGGCTCAGCCATTCCTCCTGAGGTATGACCACCATAGTCGCGGCAGTCGGCTGAGGGTTATTCAAATTCTTTTGATTAAACATAAAACACATCGCATTCCCGAGCTTGGTTCTCTTCAGGAATGCGATGCAAAATTACTTGACGGTATTTACGTTCTTAGCTTTTGATTTTCACTTAAATTCGGGTCGTGATTCGCTTGCGATTTTCACTTTCGGTAAAAGCATTCGGCAAATTACTGAATTTTTCTCACCTTTCAGCCGAAGCTGATTATCAAGATTTTAACCTCTTATTATTCCAAGTCTGGTAACTTTTGATTTTGGTTCTTACATATTCCGACAGAGATTTTCTCAAAGTTCCATTAGTCGGTTCTGCATCAAGCAACAGTAAATCCTGATTATCTGCAAACGAAAGTTCACACAGAATCCGATATATAAAGATTGCCTTATCAGTGAATGTTGTTCCCTCCTCCCAATCTATTCTTTCCATAAGATTAAAGGCATAATAACCATCCAGGTGAGCTAAATCTGTTCCGTTCTGGGGATTGGATAGTTCTTTCAAGTATTTCCTTGTGGCAATGGTGTCGTTCCACCATTGTCCCATATCGAGTTCCCAATATTCAAAGCGTTTGTCGACAATATCCATCACGCCGCTTGCGAGCCAGCCAACACAATCTCTGTTTAATTCCGTCTTTGATGTTAAACCGCGTACCGTCAAAGATGTATTGCGCTCATTCCACGCCATATCAAACAGATCAAGCAGAGGAAAGATGACTGTAAAATCAATATTTGATTTCATACGGGGCGTATTGATAAATTTGAAAACCTCGTAATGTTCCCAGAGAAGCTTATCAAGTCTATCGGATAATCCGCTCCTCTCCATTTTATCCGGATAACACAATATAAATTTTGCCTTCTTTAGATCAAATTCCGGGTCTAACACATCCGGCTGATTGTGAAAACGGCTCTCATCTGGCGTAATCATCTTTGGCTCACCATTACGCTTGTTTGGGAATTGATGCAGGAATATTTCGTTTAGTTTCTGGATTGTATCAGTTGCCATTGTGTCCTTAATCAAAGATAATCAGTTATACTTCCAAGTCATTACGAAGAACATTCAATAATTTCTCATATTCAACTTTATAACGTTCAACACGAGCCAGATCTTTTTCTGTCGGTTGTGGAATACGACTCAAATCCATATTATTTTTCAGGTCATTCATTTTGACTTTCAATGCAAGACGGTTTTCTGATATACGAGCGATATATTCCTCTCTCGATGATGCGGTGTGTTGATTGAGAAGATTCAATGCGTTTTTTAGTTCTTCGCGTTCTCCCTCTGATATAGAGTGGGTTACTTCGCATGGATATACATCAATGTCTTCCATCCATTCATCCCACCATTCTTCCTTCCACCAACTTCCTTTTGGATTCTCAACTACCTCTGCAACCTTTACGTCAAGCATTTTCATAACATCTTCTACAGTTACATCGCAATCTTCTGCGGCATCATGCAGAAATCCAATCACCTTTTCTTTCCAATCAAATCCGGCTGATGCAACTTTTAGAAGGTGCGATTCGAAATAGTCATGACCTCCCTTGTCATGCTGTCCTTTATGGAGGTCTTTTGCGACTAATCCGGCGGCATATACGATTTTGGTCATATATCCCATATCATCTTCAAGGCGCTCAATACGCACCTATGCTTCCTTTGGATCAAAAGTAGCGATATGGTTATAGTATTGGCGTATCAACATCTCGGTATCTGATAATGGATCCATAAAATTGAAAAGCGTGTCCATATACCCATCCATATAGTCCAGATCTCTTTCTTGCGTAGCGACAAATCCGGCAAGCATAGTTTTGACTTGTCGGAACTGTGCATTATTCATTTCCATGATAGGACGGAACGCCTCAATCAATTCTTTTGAGATTTTGGGGTCTTCCATATTTGCTACCTTTCAGTTATCACATTTATTCAATGACTTCCCATGTGCCGGATTTTAAATCTCCAACTCTTCTAATTCGGTTTTGGGATTTCAATGTATCTATTATTCTGAA
>JAIDSM010000231.1 GCA_029061225.1 Muribaculaceae bacterium | reverse complement strand
TATTCGGCGGCAGCGTCAGTTGTGTATAAGATACAGCAATATAGGAGGGCCGTAATGCGTTATGTAGATGTAATTATTAATAAATCTTGCCTATGACAAACGGTTCTACTACTATTTTGTCATCAACATCAAATCAGCAGTCTATGAAATCACCACGCAGAGCAACCATTGAAATGATCCGACAGTTCGCGCGGACTTGTCTCACCATTAAGGACATGAATTTTGATGTAATGATGGCTAACTGAAACAAAAAGCACTCCCGTCGAGGAGTGCTTTTATCATTCATGGCTAATGCCATCATTTTCTTTTCTTCATTCGCACCACATTCTCCACATGATGCGTGTGCGGGAACATGTCGACGGGCTGCACGTCGGTCACTTCATAGAATTCATCCATCATCGCAAGGTCGCGCGCCTGGGTCGCGGGATTGCAGCTTACATAGACGATCGTATCCGGGGATGCGTTAAGTATCACCTTCACCACGTCCTCATGCATTCCCGCACGTGGAGGATCGATTATCATAATGTCAGGAACACCGTGACTCTCTATAAACCCATCGGTAAGAATGTCTTTCATGTCTCCTGCATAGAAGAGCGTGTTATCGAGTCCGTTTACTTCAGCGTTCAGTTTTGCGTCTTCTATCGCTGCCTCCACATACTCTATGCCCACCACTTTTCTCGCCCCGCGAGCTACGAAGTTAGCGATGGTTCCAGTGCCGGTATAGAGGTCATAGACAAGAGGCTTCACTGAATCACTCCTATATCCATAACGTATTGCCTCCTCTTCCATCAGCTCTTCCCTGGGAGCTATTCCCGCAAACTTCCGCGCCACTTTATAGAGTTCATAAGCCTGTAGCGAGTTGGTCTGATAGAAAGACTTCGCATTAACGCGAAACTTCAATCCCTCCATCTCCTCCTCGATATAGTCGGGACCCTTCCAGGCCACAACCTCTTGATCCGATATTGTGTCGTTGAGTTTCAGGTTTACGACATAAAGAAGCGATGTAATTTCCGGAAAAGATTCCTGCAGATAATCCATCACAAGCTTGATCTTCTCAGGATCATCTTCTCCAAACTGAATGCACACCATGCATTGACCTGTAGAAGCGATTCGTATCATGAGCGTACGAAGCAATCCGCGGTTTTCCTTAATATTGTAGAAGGAAAGCCCGTGCTCTTCAGCGAATGAGTAAAGAGCGTTACGGATACGGTCGCCGAGCTCCGACTGCAGGAAACACTCATCAATATGAAGCACCTTGTCGAACGCTCCCGGAATGTGGAAACCAAGTGCATTTGGAGAATCGTCGAACACCTTACCGCTCCGGACGTCTTCCCACGTGCGCCATTTCTTGTCGGAGAAAGTGTATTCCATTTTATTGCGGTAGCGCCATGCCTCCCTGCTGCCAAGGCAGGGAGCAACCTCCGGAATCGCAATCTTCCCTATTCGCGTAAGGGCGTCGACGACAGTCTGCCTCTTGCATACAAGCTGACCCTCATAAGGTATGTGCTGCCATTTGCATCCTCCGCATATCCCGAAATGCCTGCATTTAGGATCCACCCTCTCAGCCGAGGGAACCACGAGGCGTTCGATGTGTCCCTCTGCGAATGAGTGCTTCTTACGGTCTATCTTCACATCAGCGATATCGCCTGGAGCGCCATACGGGATGAAAACCACTATGGGACTCTCATCTTCAGGCCGGAGTTTTACGCGGGCGAGCGACTTTCCTTCGGCGGCCATCGCCGTGATCTCCACATTTTCGAGAAGAGGAAGAAATTTAGGTTTCCGTGCCATTATCCTTCAGGGTCTTCTATTACTATATCGTAGTTTTCAAGCCAATCCATAGTCTTGGCGATGTAATCCTCCATCACTACATCTTCCTCCACGAAAGGAATCTCCTTGCGATAGTCTTCCATAATCTTCTCGATTATCGGAGAAGACTTGAGCGGACGACGGAAGTCGATGCCCTGCGCGGCGTTCATAAGCTCTATACCTGCTATATACTTGAGGTTTGAAATGATCTTATGGAGCTTTGTGGCGGAATTTGCACCCATGGATACAAGGTCTTCCTGTCCGTTGCTGCTCACTATGGAATCACAGCTTGCCGGCCACGCATACATCTTGTTCTGGCTGACCATAGAGGCGGCGGCATACTGGGGGATCATGAAGCCGCTATTCAAACCCGGTTTCGCCACCAGGAATTCCGGAAGTCCACGCAGTCCGAAGATAAGCTGAGCCACCCTTCGCTCCGAAATATTGCCGAGTTCATGGAGCGCGACACCCATATAGTCGAAAACGAGCGCAAGTGGCTCACCGTGAAAGTTTCCGCCCGACACCACGAGATCCTCATCGGGGAATACAGTCGGATTGTCGGTCACGGAATTGATTTCAATATGAAGCACTTCCGTGACGTGGCGCATAGCATCCTTCACCGCTCCGTGCACCTGCGGTATGCATCGGAAGGAATAGGGATCCTGTACGTGTTCCTTCTCCTTCTTAATGATCTCGCTACCTTCGAGAATCTTACGGAAGACCGCACCTGTCTCGATCTGCCCCTGATGGGGACGGACACGCTGAATACATTCCCAGAAAGGTTCTATCCGGCCATCGAATGCCTCGAGACTCATCGCACCGAAAAGGTCGAAGCAGTTGACGAGATGCCATCCGTCGATGAGAGCCTTGATTCCGTTTGCACTCATGAACTGCGTGCCGTTTAGAAGGGCGAGGCCCTCCTTCGATTTAAGCTTTATAGGTTTCCAGCCGAAACGGTCGAGAGCGTCGCGACCCTTAGTCTTCTTTCCATCCACCATAACATAGCCCTCTCCTATCAGAGGTAGGAAAAGGTTGGCAAGAGGTGCGAGGTCGCCCGAAGCACCAAGCGATCCACGGTCGAATACCACCGGAAGGACATCATTGTTGTAGAAGTCGAGAATCCGCTGTACCGTCTCCACCTGCACTCCGCTGAACCCCATAGATAGCGCGTGTGCCTTGAGCAGGAGCATCAGTTTCACAACTGTACTGTCGACCGGAGTACCGACAGAGCATGAGTGGCTCTTTATCAGGTTTTCCTGTAGCGTCACGAGGTCAGCCGGTGCGATGTGGCGGTTGCAGAGTGAACCGAAGCCGGTCGTCACTCCATAGATAGGCACTGTATTTTCGTCGGTCTTTGTATCAAGGAAATCACGGCAATGCTGTATTTTTTCAATAGCCTCTTCTGAAAGAGTAAGTCGGGCTCCATCCTTAAGGATACGTTCTATAAGGTCGTAGGTAAGGAGAGAGCTTCCGACTGCATATTCTTTTATCTTTTCCATTTTAATCTAATTTTGCCTTAAGCATTCTCAAAGATTACTTTTCCCTTTGCTATTGTGGTCTTCACGCAGTTCATACCCACATAGTAGGGAAGCATGTTGATGTTGTCAAACTCAAGAATCACAAGGTCGCCGTCCTTGCCTGGCTGAATAGTCCCTTTCCTGTCGGCGAGTCCGCACGCTGCCGCGCCGTTGATTGTCAAAGCTGTGATTACTTCCTCAATAGTCATGCCCATATATATGCAGGCCAAGGCAATCATAAGCGGTATCGAACCGGAGAAACAGCTTCCGGGATTGAGATCGGTAGCGAGCGCGACTGCACATCCTGCCTCAATCATCTTTCGGGCAGGTGCATAGTCTTCCTTGAGCGCGAACGCTGTCAGAGGAAGAAGCGTGGCCACTACATTCTTCTCAGCCATATCCTTTATTCCTTTATCGCTGACGTGCAGAAGATGGTCGGCACTGACCGCACCGAGTTCAGCTGCCAGTTCAGCACCCCCGAGTTGCACAATCTCGTCGGCATGGAATTTGAGCTTGTATCCAAGGCTTTTCGCAGCCTCCATAAGACGTCGGGAATCCTCGAGCTCAAATACATTCTTCTCCGTGAAGACATCGCAGAACTTAGCAGCTTTCTTGAATTTCGGAAGCATCTCGGAGATTATCAAATCGACATATTCCGATGTGCGCCCTTTGTATTCTTCCGGAATGGCATGAGCACCCAGGAAAGTGGGAACGACTTCGATCTTCTTCCTTGATGCCAGACGTGAGATTGCAGCAAGCATTTTGGCTTCCGAATTGTAGTCAAGACCATATCCGCTCTTCACTTCCGCAGTCGTGACACCCATTGAGATCATGCGGTCCATAAGCCATTCTGCATTTTCTACGAGTTCCGCCACGCTTGCCTTACGAGTAGCGTTGACAGTGTTCTGGATGCCACCACCTTTCTCCATAATGCTCATATAGGACGCGCCCTCGAGACGCATACGGAATTCATCGGGGCGGAATCCACCGAACACCATATGAGTGTGTGAATCAACAAATCCGGGAAGAACCACCCTCCCCTTGGCGTCGATTTCCTTGAATGTGGCCCCATGTCCGAAAATAGTATATATCTGACGGAGAGGGTTGGAATTGCCTACATAGCGGATGATACCATCTTTGATTAGAATCGCGCCGTCTTCTATTATATTGAGACGCCCCATCTCGGCTCCCTTTACTGCCTGGTTGCCGAGCGGCGTCACTATTGTGGCATGCTTTATATATAGATTTGACATCTGTTTAAGAGTTAAGGGTTAAGGGTTAAGAGTTAAGTAGGGATCGGAGCATATCTTCGTCGGCTATGAATGGCTCGGTGATCATGAAGCCATTTTCAGCCTGCGAGTTGTTCCACTCCTTTACTGTAGCGATGGCGTTTTCATTGCGGGCCCAGCTTCTACGGGCAACACCGCCCATGACGTCCCAAAGCATGGCTTTTGTAAGTATCTCGTCGACACGGTCGCTTCCGTCGCATATCATGCCGAATCCGCCGTTGATCGACTTTCCGATACCGACACCTCCTCCGTTGTGAAGAGCTACAAGGCTCATACCGCGTGCACAGTTACCGGCAAAGCACTGGATGGCCATATCGGCCATTACGTTAGATCCGTCCTTAATATTGGAGGTCTCGCGGAAAGGAGAGTCCGTACCGCTTACGTCGTGGTGGTCACGCCCGAGCATGATAGGTCCAACTTCACCCTTGCGAACCATATCGTTAAACTTCAAGGCTATCTTAAGTCGTCCCATCGCGTCCTGATACAGGATTCGGGCCTGCGTGCCTACCACAAGAGCATTCTTCTCGGCATCGCGGATCCACACCCAGTTGTCCATATCCTGACCACGGCGTTCCTTCGGTATGCAGTCCATCGCAGCCTTGTCGGTCTTGACGAGGTCTTCATGCTTACCACTGAGGCATACCCAGCGGAAAGGACCATAGCCGAAGTCAAACAGCATGGGACCCATGATGTCTTCCACATAAGAAGGCCATATGAAACCGTCTTTCTCATCTATTCCGTTTTTGGACAGTTCCTTGACTCCAGCGTCATACATAGCTTTCATGAATGAGTTGCCGTAGTCAAAGAAATATGTACCACGATTTACGAGCGTCTTTATAGCAGCATAATGGCGGTGAAGTGTTTCATCTACGAGACGACGGAATTCTGCCGGATCGTCATGAAGCAATTTTGTACGCTGCTCAAAAGAAAGGCCTACGGGACAATAACCACCTTCGTATACTGCATGACATGACGTCTGGTCGCTAAGAAGTTCTATCTTCTTTTCATTTTTCACAGCATATTCGAGAAGGTCAACTATATTGCCGTGATAAGCTATCGACAAGGGTTTCTTCTCGGCCATTGCCTCTTCAGCAAGACGGAAGGCTTCATCAAGGTCGTCAGTGACGACCTGCACCCAGCCCTGATTCTTACGGGTTGCTATTCGGGATGCGTCCACTTCAGCTACTATAGAGACAGCACCGGCAATATCCGCAGCCTTCGGCTGAGCACCACTCATTCCACCCAGTCCGGAACTAACAAACAGATGTCCACGAAGGTCACCATCCTGCGGAACTCCAAGTTTCATGCGTCCGGCGTTGAGAATAGTGTTGAATGTGCCATGTACGATACCTTGCGGACCGATATACATCCAGCCTCCGGCTGTCATCTGTCCGTAGTTTGCCACTCCCATCTGCATGGCCTCATGCCAATCATGTAGATTGTCAAACATACCGACCATCATAGCGTTAGTGATAATCACGCGTGGAGCCTCAGGGCGAGAAGGGAAGAGACCAAGAGGATGACCGGATTCCACCACAAGTGTCTGATCCTCTGTCAAGTTCTCGAGATATTTCTTGATGAGACGGTACTGGAGCCAGTTCTGGCAAACCTGGCCGGTCTCGCCGTAAGTGACGAGTTCATATGGATAGAGGGCGATGTCAAAGCAGAGGTTGTTGTCGATCATCACCTGGAATGCCTTTCCTGCAAGACATTTTCCCTTGTATTCGTCTACGGGTTTCGCCTTCAGGTCTCCTTCCGGACGCCAGCGGTAAGCATAGATACGGCCTCGTGTGCGGAGTTCCTCAAGAAATTCCGGGGCGGCTTTTTCATGAAGCTCTTCAGGAAGATATCGAAGAGCGTTCTTAAGCGCTGTAATAGTTTTTTCAGGAGAGAGAGTATAGTGACGGTCTGGCGCACGGCGTATACCGTCTGCAAATTTCGGATCTTCAGGCCATTCGGCCGAAAGAAGGATTCTATTGTCAGTCATATATCAGGTCAGTTATAGTCTTATGCTATCATTTATGCACTCACAAGTTGAGCACACTACAAAGTTAATGAAAATTTGCAAAACTTCAATGAAAATCCAAAAAAATTTAATTAATTTTGCAACGGAATTAAGATAAAGCGACATGATGGACAGACACAATAAAATGCTTCTGATAGTTGACCCACAGATAGATTTCATCACGGGTTCGCTCCCTGTGCCGGGAGCCGAAAAAGTCATGGACGCATTAGCCGAGTTTGTCGAAACCCATGCCACAGACTTCGAAATTATCTGCGTGACCTGCGACCGCCATCCCCTACACCACTCTTCTTTTTCGCACTTTGGAGGGAAAGTGCCGGCACACTGCGTATATTCCTCTGTCTGATCAGCAGTATGGTCTCCAATCATGAAGGCCCTTGAAAAGCATTCAGACTCAGTAAGATTTCTATACAAAGGGGAAAGCATTGACAAAGACGAGTATTCCATCTTCCAAAGCAGTAAAGGGGCTGCGGAGATGGATAGCAACATCAAAGTTTTCGGCATAGAGGAAATTGATATCTGCGGCCTTGCTGGAGATGTCTGCGTAGCCAATACCCTTCGAGACGCTCTTCGCCTATACCCTGACATCAGATTCCGCATCCTCACTCATTATACCGCTTCCCTCGACGGAGGCACATTACTCGCCTCCCTCAACCTAAGCTGATGCCGTAGTATTTCATATAAGCATTATTCAATTCCTTTTGTTGCCTTTCTTGCCTTCAATCTATAGCGGCGGGAATCTTGATTCGGATAGATTGCCGGATCCTGCGCCGCATGCTTTATCCACAGCTCATCCGGTGTCAGTCTCTCTATCAGCCAGTACTCTTCCCAGTATCCCCAATCCTGACTCCCCGTCATATAGATTACAGCAAAGTTATCGGAAGTGAAGGTCCAATGGAAATTCCTGACATTCTCCCGGAGGGCAGCATCTGAAAATGAACCATATGCACTCCACCCTTTGCCCGTGCTTTCAAATCTGTAGATGCTCGTCTTGTCATCGAAAGTCTCGACTTGCCCAAGCGGATCCTCATACCATGCGACAAGCCATTCCGAACCGGTAAGCTCAGAAACTCTGGAAAGCTGGCTATCATCTATATAACCCGTGCGTCCCTCACATGAGAGTAGAAAGAGTCCACATAGGGTCAGAAAGAAATGTACCGAACCTTTCATTGCGAGATGGAGACTGTCAGGTTTCCATTGCCTAACAAAGTGATGCCACTGATTTTCTTATGGCTGTCAAGGACAGCGGGAACGGTAAAGCGATAAGAGCGATCGGGGAATAATGACTTTACTCCCGAAATGATGATGACTTCCGCATCCGCGTCTACCCGGTCGCCCAAAGTCACCTGAGCGAAATAAAATGAGGAACGGCTGTGAGCATTGATATTCATCACCATGTCAGCACCCGAATGAAAATCCACACTGTTGATCTTTCCATACTCCAGCTGAAGCGAGGCTGCGGTACCTCGGGTAAATGATTCCTGCGGCAGTTTCGACATTCTGAAGGAATCGCTGTCATCACCGTCAATCACCATATTCGTAAACAGAGTCGAATAAATGAAGGCACTCGTCAGTCCGGAGCGCCTCATCACGGACAGTTGACTGTTAACGGCCTCCATCTCGTTAAGGAAACGATCGCGGTTGATCTGACTCACTTTCATTAATTCCTCCCTGCTGAGGTTGAAGATATGATCGGTTGCTGTCACTTTTTTATCAGGATTGAGCACGTACGCTCCTGACACCATGTCTATCTCCACGAACTGTGCCATTATCTGCGAGTCGGTTTCATATGACCTTATAGACTCAGGCTCGGAAAACATACTGGTGTCATCTACGCAACCTGTAAGGAGTAAAATAGCTCCTGACAATATTGGAAGAAATATCTTTTTCTTCATTTCCCTTATGTTTTTTGATTAGTCTTCAAATTTACGAAAGATATTTGGAAAGCCCATACCTTTTTATTGAAAATCCTCACTAAGATATGAATTTATCAACATATGTCGATCATTATCTCAGATTTTATAGGATTTTGATTTTCTTACCATTGATTATGTACACTCCCGCCTTCAGTTCCGACAAGGCCATCTCCTGATCCTCAAACACGCCAATGCGGATGCCTTGAAGATTATGGACTGCCACAGGTATTTGAGACGTTTGACCGAGGCATTCAACCGAGGCATATGGACTTTCAGGTAGATGGGTGTCAAACCACTCCATATTGCGCCGAAGCGCTCCCTTTATCCTCTCAACCCTGAGTTCAGTTGTCTCTGCCGGATCTCCACCCCATCTTTTGCAGTCGTTGCTCCATGCATCAGAGAGAGGAAGGATTGTTTCGTCAATATACCCGTATATTTCTGAAAGCCGTGCCGGAAACACTTCTCTCCATACCTTTGACACAGCCTTGCAGAAGCTATCATACTGTATTATCTCTCCGATCCAGTGCGAAGTCACCGAATAATGCACCTTCATCCTGAACGTGTAGTCGGTCTTTTCTCGGTAGTAGCAGACGAGGTCCCATATTGGTCCTGCCACCCATTTCGCATCGGGAGCAAGATCCTTATGAAGGTAGAAGCTGCCATGGAATCCATCCGGATTGTCCAATACTTCCTGCACAATGAAATAACGCGCCATGCTCTCGACATCTATGTAGTTTTCCCAATCCGCAGAGGTCTTGTCAACTGAATATATAGAGGCGTTCATGTTCTTGAATTCATCGGTAAGCCAATGCAGTTGAGTTTCAGATAGATCTTCCGGAGAATGATAGCGCAAAGTGAGATTGCATCTTCCATTTTCGGGTATAGTGATCTGACAGTCATCACGATAGTTGTCCACCTCCACGAGCCAGCCACCTGTGACTAACTCAGGATCGGTCTCCTGATCCTTTTGCTCGTTGATATTCACTCGATTTTCGTCTATGCGTATGGTTTCTGTAAGGAAATACAGTCCTATATAGTCACCGTTCAGAACCACTTCTATAGGACGGAAACTCGGTGTCCATGCCATATCCATCAGTTTTCCGATCTGTAGTCCTGCGACGGTGTTCTCCGAAGGTTTCAACAATGCCCAATGTTTGTTTTTAGGCATCCCCATCAAGGATGTCTTCTTACCGAGCTTGATTTTGTAAGGCTTTTTCGCACCCTTCCATGAAGAGTGTCCTCTTCCACGAATGTGCATCGGCAGGGGCTCGGCCTCATCCCCTAAGGCCTCAACGTCCTCCATTCCCATCGGGTCAAGCCAGTATGAGGCATTCAGGTAAATTTCCTTTGATACTATCGGAGCCCTGTCCTCAGTTTCAATGTGCAACACCGGCAACGTCCCGGTAGCCTTCAGGTTAGATGAAATCGATGATTCATCTGGCGCAGTGGCATTCACGCACGCTGCAACCGACAAAAGAATTATAACACAAAATAATTGTTTAATCATTTTTGAAAAAATTCAATTCACCAATAATGACGATCTCAGTAAGATATTAAGTAAATCTTTCGCACAAATGAACAAATGTTCTTGGCCCAAAATTACGAAAAAAGTTTGATGATGTCATTTTTCGTCGATTTGTCTTCTTACTCAGGCAGCCTCTTGATTATCCCCCCGTCAATCTTCCACATTTACTTTGCCTTTCAATGTATAACGGATTGCGACAGCCTTGACATTGGCATCAGAGGCAACGGTAAGCTCATACTCCTTATGGCCAATTGTTTTTTTCCCTCCTCATCCATCTCCGAGAGACAGGAAGGCATACCCAAAACTATCAGCAATACTACCGGTAGCATTATTAATAGCTCTTTAAATTTCATATAGCATATGTTTTACTCGTTTCATAATTAAGATAGTAAAACCGCAAAATACTGCATCCTACTATTATCTTTTTTTTCATAATCTATTCAATACGATAAGTTTTCAATGACGGCGACGGCCTCTGCTTGATTCTCTGCGGAGGCTCCGACTTTTGCATGACGCACGATACCATTCTTATCCACGACTATTGTCAGGGGAAAACCCTGTTGGCCGACAAGAGCCACCAAATCGGTTGCCTCTTGCAGATGGATCCATGTAAAATGATGCTGCTCGGCAATAGGAAGAATCTCCTCCTTGTTATGGCGAGAAGCCGACAGAAAGACAACTTGCGGAAATCTATCCTTCCATTCAGAGAGCGCCGGCATTTCGCGTCTGCATGGCCCACACTCCGTCTGCCATATGTTGATGACGTAGATTCTGTCTTTCAGTTTATCGTTGTTCCATACATTACTATCTATATCCGTGTATTCAAACCTGACAAAAGGCTCTCCAATCCTCACGCCTATACCTGAAGCGACAGGGAGAGGTCGACGACCTTCATAGTCACGAATCAACTTATCTGAATACTGCACGTATTCTGCGGGAATCGCTCTTTCTTTCAGGGATTCATCCATTAGATGATCCTTTGGGAAATACACGGCCAGCAACGCTTTGCCATCCGGATCTTTAAGGATTGCCGTAGTTGAGTTTGCCGGAATCAGTAATTTTGTAGGTACCGTATTGTCAAAAAAAAATCCCTCCGCTATAGCCGAAGCTTTTACCAGACTTTCATCTGCAGTTTGAGCAAGCATACTCAGACTATAAATCACTGAGAAAATGATTCCTATAAATAATCTCATAAAAATTAATAAGGTATTGTTTAGTTTTTAAAGCGTGTTATTTCATTTTACCATATTCACGAATCTATTATAGAATCCATCATCCTCCCCGACGGTGAAATCACAAAGCCTGCCTTCAGGGTCTATTATGACCTTTGTAGGGTATGCAGGCACGGGGAATCCGGCAACAGTCCCGCCATTAGACTCCGGCGAAGGGGCCAACAAATTCTTCCATGGCAAATCAAGCTCCTTGACCAAGTTGCTCCATGTCTCGGTTTGATCTCCGCATGCTATGCCTACTATCTCAAGACTGTCGGAGTATTCCTCATATAACTTTTTCATTTTTTCAAAGCCTTTCCTGCATGGTCCGCACCATGAAACCCAGAAGTCAAGGATCACCCATTTGCCCCGAAGCTCTGAAATATTGAATATCTGTCCGTCAAGACTGTTCAATGCGACTTCCGGAGCCGGAGCACTCGTCTCCATAGAAGTATTCATCATCTTCTCCTGATTCTCACTGCGCACTCCAGAGTTTCGACGTGCCCTGAGATCAGTGTAATACAAAGTATTTTCCGATCCTTGAGGAAGACGGTCATAAGCATAAGGGACAATGTCTTCGTCAAGAAGCACGGCTGCACGCGTAGCCGCTTCCGGATGACTTTCAGACATTATCTTATCTAAAAGAGAATGCATCTCGCGACTCAGCGAATCAAGTTCCAGCTCAGTCAATTTATAGCGACTTAACTTAAACAGCTTGCTTCTTAGAGCATGGAATTCTTTATTATAAGGAATTTGCAAATCATAGATGCCTCCGGTAAGTTTATAATTCCTTTTACAGTAATCAGCAACAGTGAAATCCAGATGCTCCGAACTCCTCATGTAGCATGAAGAAAGCAGATAGTCATCACAGCTAATGTTATAGTAAGAGGGAACAGAATCCGGGACTATATGCACTCTTCCGTCTTTTACTGCATAGACATCTCTTCGCCCGTGATCGATAGATTCATAGTATTCCTTTATAAATAGATTCGTATCGGTCGGGATCGGAGCAACTGCCACATAGACAGAATCGGGACTTTCTCCTGTAAACACTATGTCGATACCGGGAGCCAACGGCAGTATTTGCGCTACCTTTTTTGATGTGGCACATGATGCCATCAACAGAAGGGCCAATAAACATCCCATATATCTTCTTGCCTTGTTTGCCAACATCTTTTTCATTTGTCCTGAGTAATTACGGTATTTTTTAACTATGAATAAATAAATCCGACCCAAAATTACGAAAAAAGTTGTAATAACGAATACTTTTAAACAGAATTCTTCTCTGATTGATGCATTTATCAACATATGTTGATACTCAACGCTAACATTCACATATGAAAATATCTAAATCTGCGTAAGCTTAGCCTACTTAAACAGTTTTTTTGGCATCAAAATGTGCTTTTCGTGAGAATACCTTGTAACAACATCATGCGAATTTTCGTCATAGAGATATAACCATTTAATGTATCTGACTGAAAAATGACCGACGGAGAGTTCAACAGGACAGTAATTTCACAATACCGACAAATGTATGCCACTGCATTTGCGATACTCCGTGACCCTGAGGATGCTTCCGATGCTGTACAGGACACCATATCGGCATTATGGCTGAAACATGAACAAATGGAACCACCCGATAACTCGCAGGCTTTCTGCAACAGAACGATAAGAAACCATTGTATCGATAGAATACGTCAAAATTCAAAGAAGTATTTCGAAAGAATCGACACACTGTATCATCTACCATCTGAAACCGTTACTGATTCAGCCGCCTCTTTAACCTCCACATCCTCTCTTATCATGAAATGCCTGACAAAACTTAATGACAGACATAGGAAAGTTCTTACACTCAGCATTTTCAGTCAACTTTCCAATGAGGAGATAAGCGCTGCCACAGGAGAAACGCCTGAAAACGTCAGGGTTATCCTGAGCAGAGGAAGAAAAACTATCAAAGAATACCTGAAAAATGAAAACTAAATTCGATATAGATGACATAAGGATACTGCTTCATAAATACTATGAAGCAGAGACAACTCCTGAAGAAGAGCTTCTTCTTGAGTCATTCTTCCGTGCTACTCCATCAGAAGATATCCCTGAAGATCTGGCAGAAGATGGATGTATCTTTTCATCACTGGAGGAGTTTCACCCTTCCAATGCGGAGATGGAAATACCGGAAGGTCTTTTTGAGAAGATCTCTGAAATCACTGAAATATCCGAAATCAAACATACTGAAATACATAGTAATTGGCCAAGACGCATGGGCTATGTCATTGCTGCAGCCTGCGCATGCATTCTGGTTGCATTAGGGATAAAGCAGATGACTGCCCCGAAAGATATTGAAACCAAACCTGAGGAGTATGCAGCCCAATCACCGACAGAATCTCCAACTGAAATTCAGACTGATCCTCCTGTCTTACCAATTAACGAGGTGAACCAGCCCACTTCTCCTGAACAGAATCATATATCCAATATGCATCGCTCCCGGCGAAGAAACGTAATGGCTGAGAATAGGGCTGCCTACAATGAGATTGAAGATGGATTCATTGAGATCACCGATCCTGAAGAAGTTGAGAGAATAGCAATGGAAATCGGAAAACTTATCTCAAGGAACTCTGAAAAGGCCAACGACGCCATCGTCCAGATTGGACAAACAGTGGAAGATTATAAACAACTGACAAAATCTATAATGCAATGAAATCAATAAAACCTCTGCTTTGCGCGCTTCTATGCATCATGACCATCATATCCTGTTCGGCTCAGCGAACGTTTTCAGAGATAGCCTCTCAGAAAGGTGTGACCTCGGTATTCGTAGGGAAGACCATGCTGAAGCTCGCGGGCTCCTCAATGTCTCTTGCAGCCAACCAGTCTGCTATCGATGTTTCGAAAATAATAAAGGACCTGTCTTCCATCGAGATTATCAATTGCGACGACATTAAAGTCCTGCCTGCAATAAAGAATAAATGCAAAAAGATTCTTGCTGAATATCCTTTAGAGGTTATTACGGAAGTCACTGACGACGGAGAGAAGGTGGAGATTTCCGGTGTACTGGATAAGGATGGACACTTTATGGAAATGCTCTTGATATCAGTCTCTGACGACGATGAGATCACTTTTATACTAATGAAAGGAAAGATCGATGTTGTAACCCTCAACAATGCCATATTTGCAAACTGACACACTAAATTATGAAAAAGATAATTTTCGCCATAATACTGATCCTAAGCTGCCTATTGGGAAATGCAATGAAAATTGAGCAGCTTCTGAAAATCTGTAAAAATCTACCGGATATCCAATATGAGGAAATAAAAGGAAAGGAATTGAAGAGACTGATAGAGGATACGACTACATCGGAAATAGAAAAGGAAGTGCTCAGCAATTCCAGGAAGATAGTCATTTTGGGTTTCATGTCCGGTATGGAGGAAAATAAAGAAATTTCTTCCCATCTCAACTCTCTTAAAGGGTATAGCCTTGCGATGTCGTTTACCATGACTCTACCTCATCTCGATTCTCCCATTGCAGTAGATGTTTACAGCGAAGATGAGCCATCAGGAGAATATCTCACCAAGCCAATTTTCCTTATAAACCTTTGGGGTATTGCCGGGATGGTCTATATCGATGGTAAATTAAAGCCTGAAACCGCAAAGGATTTCATTCAGGTGACATATAGTACCAATTTTAATAATTCTGAAGCACCTCAAAAGCGTTCTGTACTTGACCGACTCGACATCCAGCGGAGCATCTACCCGCAGGAGAAACTTCATGTAGTGACCGATCGCGAACTCTATTGCGGAGGAGACACAATATGGCTCCGGGCTTTTGTCGTGGATGCCGACACTCATGTTCAGACCGCTATAAGCAAATATGCATACGTTGAACTCCTCACACCTTTTGGATATGCCGACAAACGCGTCAAGCTCATGGAACGAGACGGAGTCTATGCCGGATACATACCTGTGGATGAGGATATATACGAGGGGGATTACACTCTTACTGCTTACACTGCGTATGCGGAAAACCAAGGTTCGGACTATTTCTTCCGCAAACCTCTCAAGATATTGGCGCCACAAAGTTCAAAATACGTGATTGAGCCGGAGTTCACTCCTTCGGGAGAAGGTGAAGTCAAGGGCAATTTCAAAATCAAGGCTATCAATAATGCCCCCATCAACTACAAGGTGATGTCCTGGACTATGCCAAACGGAGATTTTCTTGAGATGCCCCACGCTAAAAAGGGTGTCTCCAGGAAGTTCAGCCGTGAAAAAGACGAAAACGTGGTGCTCGTAAAGTTTGGCGACTACGGTAGGTTCTTCCCTATGGAGTATCCCATTGAAAGAACGGATTTGGTGTTCTATCCTGAAGGAGGATGGCTGATAGCAGACCAGCCGTGTACAGTCGCTTTTAAGGCCACTGACGAAAACGGGAAAGGTGTTTCGGTTTACGGTGTGATAAAGGATGATAACGACGAAGAGATAGCAAATTTCAGTTCTGTCCACAATGGAATGGGAAGCGTCATTTTTGTCCCTGAATCAGGACGTACGTATACGGCGCATTACACAGGACCGGAAGCAGAACCAAGAACTGCTGAAATCGGATCCACGAAATCCGGAGCTGTGTCGCTCCGTTATGGATCGGCTGGAAATAAAGGTATATTCAGCGTCGCCGGAGGTGATGACAAGGAACTCGAACTGGTGGTTTCCTTAAGAGGCGCTGGAATAATGAACACCCCCATTTCCTCCGCCACTCCCCTCTCTTTTGAAAAAGAGGAGATGCCGGCCGGACTCTATCAGGCGCTGCTTGTTTCCAAAACCGACAACGCAGTGCTTAGCGAACGCCTCTTTTTCATTGGAGCCGACAGATTGAACCAGGCTGTCGCTTCTCTCACTGCAGACTCAACTTCAATAAAGCTTGAGATGCCGGGGGGGCTTACCGGCGATTGCAGTGTCAGGATCACCAACCGTCGTTTGGATCCGGGGAATGCAGAAAATGATATTCGGACTCAGCTTCTTCTCCAAAGTGAACTTCGCGGACGTATTGAGAATCCACGATACTATTTCAATTCACATGACCGAGAAAGAGAACGGAACCTTGACCTTCTTATGATGGTCAACGGATGGAGCCGATACAACATTCCTGATGCCATCCAAGGAAAGTATGAAGAGCCGACAATTCCACTCGAAATCGGACAGGACGTCTCGGGCCAGGTCCGTTCGAGATGGAAAAACTCACCGATGGAAGGGGTTATGGTCAGCGCGATTGTGCCTCAAAAGAATTTCGGCACGTTTGCAGATACCGATTCCGAAGGCATATTCCACCTCAATGGCTTCGACTTTCCGGAAGGAACACCTTTCATTCTGAAGGCAATGAATGAAAAGGGTGGATTGGAAGCTAACTATGATATCTTTGAAGACCGATTTCCAGCAACTGAGTGTCTTCCACCCCTATACCAATCCGCCACTACCGAAGAGATAGATGATTTTTTTAAAGGGAGCAGATGGATTCTGCTTGATGAAGTCAAGGTACAGGCATTCAAAGAGAGTAATGACGATATATATGCCAATTTTTCATCTTATTCTCGTACGGCCGACGATATGAAAGACAGAGGTATTACTTCTGTAGATCAGGCTCTAAGAGGAATAGGAGGAATCACTAACCATATGGGGCATCTCAAGTGGAGATATCAAGAAATCTCATATTACATAGATGGGCAGTTGTTTGATCCTCGAGGAAATGCGACCATGATGTATAACGTCGCCGGACGGCCATCATCATGGATGCGTAACGCCATGGGACATCAAATTGGTGGCAGTACTTTTTACGGGCCCACACTATCAGAAGTCGCAGCTGCTGTGCCGTTTAAAATAATTGAGAGAATAGACTTCATCCGTCCTGAACACAGTATGGTTTTAGGTCCCTCTTACGGTGGACCAACTGTTGTGATTACTACAAAAAAAGGAGACAAGGTTCATTGGGAACGCCAATTCGAGTTAAAAGACTATCTGCCGCTCGGCTACCAGCAATACAAGGAGTATGCGAGTCCCATCCTCTCAGTCGACACAGATGAATATGACCTACAGACCAAGCCTACTCTCTTATGGCTTCCGTCGGTCAAATTTGACGGAAAAGGTAAATCCATCGACTTGAAATTTCCTATCAAACCAGACTACCGGGTCATCGTCGAAGGTGTAGCCGACAATGGCGACATCATTTCCGAAGTCTTATGACCTATAACGAAATATCAAAATTATCCGTTGATATCAAAATAAATAATAAATCTTTTAATTATGGGTTGTACTACCTTCAAAATAGCGAGAAACGTTTTCTTAACTTTTTCCATATTTGCCTTTCTGCTTACGTCTCACTTATCCAATGCTACGGAGAAGGAAACAGCTCTTGACAGAATAGATATCCAGAGGTGCATATATCCTCAGGAGAAACTTCATGTGGTAACAGACAGGGACCTCTACTGCGGCGGTGATACGGTGTGGTTTAGGGTCTTTATTGTAGACGCGTCATCTCATCAACTGACGGACATAAGCAAATATACTTATGTGGAACTGCTAAATCCATTTGGGGAAATTCACAAAAGGATCAAAATCATTGAGAAGGACGGCCTATACAGAGGATTTATTCCTATCGACGAGGACATATATGAAGGAGACTATACATTGGCCGCTTACACAATGTATTCAGAAAACCAGGGCAAGGACTATTTCTTCCGTAAACCTCTAAGAATACTTGATCCACATAGCTCAAAATATGAGATAGATTCAGAATTTACTTCTGCCGGAGCAGGAGTTGTGAGAGGTACATTTAGAGTCAGGTCAAAAAACGGAGAAAAAATTAACTACAACATTATGTCCTGGACCATGCCTGACGGCAACTTTCTTGAGATGCCCGATGCCAGTAAAGGCTTCAGCCGAAAGTTCCAGAGAGAGAAGGGCGAGGAAGTGGTGCTCGTAAGGTTCGGAGATTATAGAAAATACATTCCCGTCAAATATCCGGTAGAGAGGACTGACATCGCTTTCTATCCTGAAGGTGGATGGCTCGTAGCCAGTGAACCTTGCACTGTCGCTTTCAAGGCTACGGACGAAAACGGTAAAGGTGTATCCGCTTCAGGAGTAATATATGATGATTACGGAGAGAAGATTGCGGACTTTAGCACTGTTCACAATGGTATGGGATGCTTCACATTCGTACCTGAAGATGGTCGTTCGTATACTGCGGAATATATGGGTCCGGAAGCAGAACTGCGTACCGCAGAAATCGGAACCCCCAAAACAGGTGCGACTTCTCTTCGTTATAGAAGTATTGGGAACAAATCTATTTTCAGCGTTGCAGGAGGGAAAGACCGTGATCTTGAACTGGTCGTTTCTTTGCGTGGAAGCGGAGTCTTCTCAGCTCCCATTACATCTGACAATCCGCTTTCATTGAATAATGATGATATGAAGACGGGCCTTTATCAGGCTTTCATTGTTTCCCGCACTGATAGTGTAGTGCTCAGCGAACGTCTTTTTTTCATAGGAGCAACCCGCCCGCATGATAAAGCGACCAAACTTAGTCATGACTCTGTTTCCATAAAGCTGAAGAAATTGAAAGGAACGTCTGGTGACTGCAGCGTACGCATTATAAACGGCAAAATGGTACCCGGCAAGCCAGAGAGCGACATACGCACGCAGTTAATGCTACAGAGTGAACTTCGTGGACGCATAGAGCAACCTTCATATTACTTCTCTGAATCCGATTATGAAGCGGAGAGAAACCTTGACCTTCTTATGATGGTCAACGGTTGGAGTCGCTACAATATTCCAGAAGCCATTCTAGGCAGATATGAAGAGCCGCAGATTCCTCTTGAAATTGGACAGGAAGTCTCAGGACAAGTACGTTCCCGCTGGAAAGGAAAACCAATGAAGGGTGTGATGGTAAGCGCGATAGTACCTAAATACAATTTCGGGACGTTCGCTGATACCGATTCAAATGGAGAATTCAGTCTAAACGGCTTCGACTTCCCGGAAGGCACAGTATTCATCTTCCGGGCGATGAATGAGAAAGGTGGCAACGAAAGCAATTTTGATATTCATAAAGACGAGTTTCCTGATGTTGATAAGCTACATAAGGCATCTACAAATGCAGATGATATCTATGCTTCCGAATTCTTCAACGGCATGAGATGGGTAATGCTTGATGAGTTGAAAGTGCAAGCTTTCAATCCTTATGATAATGACTTTGATATTTACAAGTCACTTGCCGCCTATTCAAAAAATACTGATGATCTCGCATCCCGCGGTATAACATCTTTGGAACAGGCTGTTAGATCAATTCCAGGAATGATCATAAAAGATGACCACCTAATGTACAGAAGGGGTTATGTTGCCGTATATATAGACGGCGTTATTTATGAGACAGCAGGAGGTGGATCATTAAATGCACCTCGAGTAACACCTCCAAGTAAACTTCCCGGTACATTTGCCACCTCTCGGTTTGCTGATTCTTCACTAGCAAATGCAAATCCATATAACACCCGGATGCGCTTGACAGGGACGATGCCCAATCCCGAAACATCATCTAAAAATGTATCAATACCTACCTTGTCAGATATTGCTCAGGTTGTTGCATTCCAGGACATTGATAGATTAGACTATCTTAAGAGTGAAAGTTTCATTATAGGAGAAGACTATGGTGCAGGAGTACTGATGATAACAACAAAGTCTGGCAATAATAAACCCGGGGGTAATCAATTCGAGTTAAAAGACTATCTGCCGCTCGGCTACCAGCAATACAAGGAGTATGCGAGTCCCATCCTCTCAGTCGACACAGATGAATATGACCTACAGACCAAGCCTACTCTCTTATGGCTTCCGTCGGTCAAATTTGACGGAAAAGGTAAATCCATCGACTTGAAATTTCCTATCAAACCAGACTACCGGGTCATCGTCGAAGGTGTAGCCGACAATGGCGACATCATTTCCGAAACTCTCTAAGAACTCTCATTACGATTAAATTTGGATATGTCGGAGATTTGGATTATCTTTGCATCTAAATTTAACCGACAGACATGAAGAACCGTAAACTTATACTTTCGAGCCTTGCCGCCATCGCTGCTATGTCAGCAGGAGCGGCTACAAACGATTTCGTCATAAAGACGAACAAACCTGGCGCGCCTATACAGCCCACAATGTATGGTATCTTTTTCGAAGACATCAACTTCGGAGCCGACGGCGGACTCTATGCCGAACTCATCAAGAACCGTTCTTTCGAATTTCCCCAGACATTCATGGGCTGGAACATTTTCGGCAATGTCCAGGTAAAGGATGACGGTCCTTTTGAGCGCAACCCTCACTACGTACGTCTTGGAGACCCCGGTCACGCTCATAAACATACCGGCTTAGAAAACGAAGGTTTTTTCGGTATCGGAGTTGAGAAAGATAAAGAATACCGTTTCTCCGTCTGGGCCCGTACCGTCGACGGCGAGAAATCAAAGATACGCGTCGAGATCACCGATCCCGACACGATGGACGACCGTCAGGCGATCGCAAAACAGGACGTGGAGATTTCGGGCAAGGAATGGAAGAAATACACCGTTATCCTCAAACCCTCCAAGACCGACGCCAAGGCACACCTCCGTATCTTCCTTACAACTCCTAAGTCCGGAGTAGACCTCGAACATGTATCACTTTTCCCTGTCGACACATGGAAAGGTCATGAAAACGGTATGCGAAAAGATCTCGCTCAGAAGCTCGCCGACCTAAAGCCCGGTGTGTTCCGCTTCCCCGGCGGTTGCATCGTGGAGGGTACGGATATGGATACCCGTTATCAATGGAAGAACACTGTAGGGCCGGTTGAAAATCGTCCACTCAATGAAAACCGCTGGCACTATACATTCACCAATCGTTTCTATCCCGACTATTTCCAGACCTATGGTCTCGGCTTTTACGATTATTTCCTTCTCAGCGAGGAAATCGGAAGCGAACCTCTGCCGATCCTCAATGTCGGCCTCGTGTGCCAGTATCAGAACAATGACCCGCATGCCCACGCTGAAGGCGAGGAACTCCAGCAGTTTATCGACGACGCACTTGACCTCGTGGAGTTCGCCAACGGATCGACAGATACCGAATGGGGTAAGCTCCGCGCCGAGATGGGACACCCAGAACCATTCAACCTCAAATATATCGGCATCGGCAACGAACAATGGGGACCGGAATATCCCGAGCGTCTGCAGAAATTCCTCGACGTGATGCGCAAGAAGCATCCGGAAATCAAGATAATAGGTTCGTCAGGACCCGACTCGGAAGGCGACAAGTTTGACTATCTGTGGCCTGAGATGCGACGCCTCAACGCAGATCTCGTCGACGAGCATTTCTATCGTCCGGAGAAGTGGTTTCTCGAGCAGGGACGCCGCTATGACAACTATGACCGCAAAGGACCGAAAGTCTTCGCCGGCGAATACGCATGCCACGGAAAGGGCAAGAAATACAATCATTTCAATGCCGCCCTTCTCGAAGCAGCCTTCATGACCGGTCTCGAGCGCAACGCCGACGTAGTGCATATGGCGACTTACGCTCCCCTGTTCGCTCATGTCGAGGGATGGCAGTGGCGACCGGACATGATATGGTTTGATAATCTCGAGAGCTTCCCCACATGCAGCTACTACGTGCAGCAACTCTACGGCAACAACAAGGGCGACAACGTGCTTCCGCTTACAATGAACGGCAAGACTGTAGCCGGTGATCCGGACCAGAACGGACTCTTCGCAAGCGCGGTAATCGACAAGACCGACAACACTTACATAGTGAAAGTGGCGAATGTCTCCGACGAACCCCAACAGCTCAACATGACCTTCGACGGAATGAAGAAGGCTCAGCTCGCAGGAGGCACTGCCGTATCTCTGCATTCCGATGTGGAGACTGCAGAAAACAGTCTTGAGAACCCCGCGCTCATCACTCCGCAGACAACAGAAATCGATGCAACCGGAAACAGCTTCTCGACTACTATCGCTCCAAAAACGTTTACTGTATACACTTTCAATATAAACAAAAAGTAAAAACAACCGAAATTATGTTGGAATTCAATGACCAGACCGCACGCGAAGCCATCGAAAGCGGCAAGCCTGTGGTGATCGATTTCTGGGCTACATGGTGCGGTCCCTGCATCAAGCTCGGCCCTATCGTAGAGGAACTCGCTGAGAAATACGGCGACCAGGTGACTGTAGGAAAACTCAATATCGACGACAACGACGAGGTAGCAAGCGAAAACCGCGTGCGCAACATCCCGACCGTCCTTTTCTTCAAGGATGGTGAGATGAAGGAACGCTCCGTAGGACTCGTGAAGCTCGCCGATCTTGAGGCAAAACTTCAGGCTATCCTCTGAACATAAGCTGAAAGACACTCAAGAGGCGGATTTCGAAATTTCGAAATCCGCCTCTTCAATTTAATTAGGAATGCATAATTAGCTACGCTCAAGCTAAAGCAAGTCATAATGCATATTGTTAGTCTCTCAAATTCAGAAGATAAAACATTTATGATATTATGAATGACATCTTAACACTTAATGTTCAAAACTTAGTGTTTATTGTTCAATACTTATTCTACTGCCGCTCTTCCGTCATAACCTTGAAGCGGACCGACATGGCTTCTAATTTCTGCACCACTTTCTTATTCAAGGGAATCTTTCTGCGGCTGCGAATCCTTATACTCTGCTGGCTCTCTCTGTCATAAAGGCTAAGAAGAAGCTCTCCGGTGCGATCTTCGGGTTTAGCCTCAAGCGATCCCAGATACTCAAACACTTCTTTATCTTCCACGTTGCGGTCAAGGAAGACCATCAGCTGATTAGCAAGAGTTCCTTTTACACTTTCGAGATTGTTCACATCAGTCACCTTAAACTCCGTCTCGGCAGGATTGAACATCCTCGGCTGCACCTGCCCCTTTACAAAGACCGGATGTCCTACTTTGAATCTCTGGAAGACACCTTCATAATCCTTTCCAAAGAAAGAGAATTCATGTTTTCCGGAAAAGTCCTCGACGGTCACTTTCCCATATGGATTTCCTTTTTTAGTCATTCGCGTGATGGAGTCGGTCACCAGGCCGCCGAATGTGAGGTTTGCGCCCAGCTCCATTTTTTCATCCAGGTTATCGCAGTTGGAGTTACAGCCGTAGTTCAGTTCCATCCAGTAGTCTTCAAGGGGATGGGAGCTTAGATATACGAGCACGAGTTTCTTCTCCTCCTCGAGAAGGCGGAGACGATCCCATGGTTCGAATTCCGGATATGGAGGCCTGTTGGTCTCAATCGTCTCAAAATCACCGAACAGGGAAAGCTGGAGCGAGTTTTTGTCATTCTGGAAATTCTGACCATACTTGACGAGCATATCGGCAAAGGTAGTATCAAACATCTGGTGGAGAAGCATCTCCCTTTTTATACCGAAGCTGTCGAATGCGCCCGCTAATGCGAGGGCCTCTATGGCCGCTCGGTTACAGCCGGAAAGGTTTACCCTCTCTACAAAGTCGTAGATATCCTTGAAAGGACCATCCTTTTCCCTTTCGGCTATGATAGTGTTGACAGCGTTCTGCCCTACTCCCTTGATGGCGCCGAGGCCGAATCGTATCACACCGTCTTTCGAAACACCGAACTTCTCGACAGACTCGTTTACGTCCGGACCCATTACCTTTAGTCCCATTCGTAAGCACTCGTCCATGATGCCTTTCAGTTTATCGGCAGCTCCAAGGTTTCGGCTCAACACACCCGCCATGTATTCGGCGGGATAATTGGCTTTCAGATAACCGGTCTGGTAGGCTACCCAGCTGTAGCAAGTGGCGTGGCTCTTGTTGAATGCATAGGATGCAAACTTCTCCCAGTCGGCCCATATCTTCTCAAGCACCTCGGCCTTATGACCGTTTTTCTGCCCTTCAGCCATGAACTTCACCTTCAGTTTCTGCATCTTGTCGATCTGCTTCTTACCCATCGCCTTGCGGAGCATGTCGCTCTCGCCTCGCGTGAAGTTGGCGAGAAGACGCGAAAGGAGCATGACCTGTTCCTGATACACGGTGACTCCATACGTCTCCTTCAGGTATTTCTCCATGATGGGGATATCGTATTCAATTGGCTCAAGGCCATGCTTTCTAGCGATAAAGGATGGAATATAGTCCATAGGGCCCGGACGGTAAAGGGCATTCATGGCTATCAGGTCTTCAAACTTGGAGGGCTGCAGCTGTCGAAGATATGTACGCATGCCAGGAGACTCAAACTGGAAAGTGGAGGTAGTACGTCCCTCACAGTAGAGTTTATAGGTAGCGGGGTCGTCGAGCGGTATGTTTTCTATATCCACGTCAATTCCCTTGGAGGCCTTGATGTTTGCCAGTGTCTCTTTGATGATGGAAAGTGTCTTAAGGCCTAAGAAGTCCATCTTAATGAGTCCAGTGTCCTCAATGATACTTCCCTCATACTGCGTAGTGATCTGCTTGGTGCCGTCAGCATCCGTAGCAGTTGATACCGGTACCCAATCGGAGATCTCATCACGGCAGATGATGACGCCGCATGCGTGTATGCCTGTGCCGCGAATGTTGCCTTCGAGTTGAGTCGCGTATTTAATGGTGTCCCTGATTCTGGGATCGGGATTGTGCGTTTCCTGCTCAAACTCCTTATTGTATTTCAATACGTTCTTGAGGTTGATTTTGGGTGCCTTTCCGTTCACTTCCGGCAAGCGGTCAGGAACGAGTTTCTTGAGTCGGTTGGATTCCTGCACCGACACCTCAAGCACTCGCGCCACGTCGGCTATAGCACTTTTGGTAGCCATTGTCTGGAACGTGATGATGTGCGCCACCTTTTCCGCCCCATATTTCTCGGTCACGTATTTAAGCACCTCGTATCGACCGTCGTCATCGAAATCGACGTCGATATCGGGAAGGGAGATTCGGTCCGGATTCAAAAACCTCTCAAACAGCAAGTCGTACTTGATCGGATCCACCCTTGTGATTCCAAGGCAGTAGGCGGCCGCCGAGCCGGCTGCTGAACCACGACCCGGACCTATGCTTACACCAAGCTTGTTACGACCTGTGTTGATGAAGTCCTGCACTATCAGGAAGTAGCCCGGGAAACCCATGGTCTTCATAATGTATAACTCGAAGTTGAGCCGCTCCGCCACATCCTCAGGCAATGGGTCACCGTAAATCCTCCTTGCTCCCTCCATGGTGAGTTTATTAAGATAATCAGCCTCGAATTTGATGCGGTAAAGCTTGTCATACCCACCAAGACGCGCGATCTTCTTCTCCCCCTCTTCTCTCGAAAGCACCACGTTGCCGTTCTCATCCTGAGTGAATTCATCGTATAGCTCCTCTTCCGTGATACGCGAGCGATATTCCTCCTCTGTGCCAAACTCCTTGGGAATCTCGAAAAACGGCATGATGGGGGCATGGTCGATCGAATAAGATTCCACCTTGTCGAGGATCTCCATAGTGTTGTCAAGAGCCTCGGGTATATCACCGAATATCTTCAGCATCTCTTCAGGCGATTTTAGCCACTCCTGTTTAGTGTAATGCAGACGCGCCTCATTGAATGTCTTCTGCATGGAGACACAGATCAGACGGTCGTGGGCCTCGGCGTCGTCTTCATAGGTGAAATGCACGTCATTGGTAGCGACCAGTTTTATACCATGTTTCCTTGCCATGGATATAAGCACGTCGTTGACCTTGCACTGCTCAGGATACACCTCTCTGTTTGAATTCTCCTTATTGGTCTGGTGTCTCTGAAGCTCGAGGTAATAATCGTCGCCGAATGTCTCTTTATACCAAAGTATCCTTTTCTCAGCCGCCTCGAAATCGTCATTGAGGATAAACTGCGGCACTTCCCCGCCGAGACAGGCGCTGCAGATTATGAGCCCTTCCTTATGGGCCTCAAGCTCCACACGGTCTGTACGGGGCTTGAAATACATACCGTCCGTCCATGATTTGCTTACGAGCTTGATCAGGTTCTTGTAGCCGGTAAGGTTTTTTGCAAGCACTATAAGGTGATAGCCTCTGTCGCTCTTGTCGCGTCTGTCGGTGAGCCGGTCTTTGGCCACATACATCTCGCAGCCTATTATGAGCTTGAATTTCTCTTCGTCCGGAAGACCGGAATTCTTCTTTTGCACATAATTCCACATTTCCTTTATTCCGAACATGTTTCCATGGTCGGTAAGCGCGATGCCCCGCATCCCGAGCTCCTTGGCACGGTCTACGAGTTCCGGAATGGATGCCTTCCCGTCGAGAAGACTGTATTGTGAATGCACATGAAGGTGCGTGAATTGAGCCATGTATATTTCGTTTTGCTATGTAGTTAATCATTGAGGTCCGGCACCCGGCCATAACCTAAGAATGTCCTTACCCAGTAAGGCTGGGTGATGTCGGAGACGATGACCCCCTTAGAAGAAGAGGCATGGATAAAGTTCCTGTCGTCTACCATTATTCCTACATGAGAGACTTTCCCAGGATCTTTCCCGGTCGCGAAAAAACAAAGGTCGGCAACACGGACGTCTTTTTTCTTAAGCTCCTTGCAGTATTCCTTTTGTTTTGCGCTTGTTCTTGGAAGCTTGATTCCCGCGGCTCTCTCATACGCGCCTACGACTAAGCCTGAACAGTCGGAGGCTTTTCCCTTATCAGACTTTCCAAACCCGTAAGGAGTCCCCATCCATTCATAGGCTTCGTTGATGATCTTCTTCCTTGTCTTTGACACGGCTTTGCCGTTTTTGTCATTTTCGTGACGACCGCCACGATGGGCCATAGACGAAGATTCCCTGAACTCGCTTTTGCTCTTCTTGGCAGAACGGCATGACGGAAGCGTCACGGTCAGTGTCACGGTCAGAAGCAGCATGAAGATATGGAGAAGTTTTCGTTTCATGATGCAAATTTACGCAATTGTAGGAATTTTTCAAAGTATTTTAAAGATTTTTTCATTTCATTCTCGCTTATCTTAAATATAATTAAAAAGATAAACCATCCAGCACTATTGGAGTCTTATTTGTTGTTTAATGAGTGTGAAGCAACTTTGAGGCTTCATTAACGGAAGCAGATCTCCGCTTATCTCCATAGATTCAATTGAAAAAACAAAAACCAACCAATATACGACAAATGAAAGTAAAGTATCTTGTAGCAGTGACAGCGGCCGCCGTGATGATTCCGGCCGCAGGTATGGTCTACTCCAATACCATCACTAATCCATCCCAGACTCAGGAAGAACGCGAGCCTGAATTCATTACCGTATCAAGTGCCCCTTCATTCGAGACAGACTTCACGAAAGCAGCTGAAAGCACTGTCAATTCAGTCGTGTGCATCAAAAGCTTCGTCGACCGAAGCCAGCAGTATGGACAGCAGCAGGGCGGATATATGGACCCCTTCGGCATGTTCGACTTCTTTTTCGGACCTCAGCAGCCTCGCCAGCAGCCACAGCAACCTCGCCAGAAGAAAAGTGAGCCTGTGCAGAGCGGGCTCGGATCGGGTGTCATCCTGAGCGAAGACGGATATATTGTGACCAACAACCATGTCATCGAGGGCGCCGACAGACTTGACGTGCTCCTCAACGACAACTCAACATACGAGGCCCGCGTGATCGGTACGGATGAATCGACCGACCTCGCACTCATCAAGATCGATGCGAAAGGTCTTAAGGCCATCAAGGTAGGCAGTTCAGAAAACCTTCGTCTTGGCGAATGGGTCCTCGCAGTCGGCAATCCCTTCGGCTTCAACTCCACCGTGACTGCCGGCATCGTAAGCGCGAAGGCCCGCAGTATCGGAGCCGATTCACACCGCCGCAACAAGATGGGCATCGAGGCGTTCATTCAGACTGACGCAGCCCTAAACCCCGGTAACTCGGGAGGTGCGCTCGTCAACCTCAACGGTGAGCTCGTTGGTATCAACGCGGCTATTTACTCCAATACCGGATCGTACTCAGGTTTCTCCTTTGCGATACCAACCACAATTATGGCTAAGGTGGTCGCAGACCTCCGTGAATACGGCACTGTACAGCGTGCCGTACTCGGAATCACGGTTGCCGATCTCACAGCTGAAATTGCCAAGGAAAAGGGCATCACCGCCACTAAGTCAGGTGTTCTCGTTGCCGGAGTTTCCGATCGAAGCACTGCCAAAGAACTTGATCTTAAGGAAGACGATGTGATCGTGGCCATCAACGGTACAGATATCAAGAACCTTCCGGAACTGCACGAGCAGCTGGCCAAATACAGACCCGGACAGGAAATCACCGTATCCTACTACCGCGATAACAAGAAGGTAACCAAGAAGGCTACCCTACGCAATACTCAGGGCGATACAGCCATAACAAGAAAAGGTGACTTCTCAGAAGTTGGCTGCGCTTTCATGAAGCTTGACAGCGAAACGCTACGGCAACTCGGATTGAGCAACGGCGTTAAGGTGACGGGCCTCAAAGGCGGACCTTTCAAGAATGCCGGCGTCAAAGACGGATTCATCATCATCGAGATCAACGACCGACCCGTGCGTTCGAGCGAGGATGTTGAAAACATCTACAACCGAATCATGAAGGATGATGACAATGATGACAAGGTGATGCTTCTTAAAGGCATTTACCCCAACGGCAAGAAGGGATACTATGCAGTAAACCTCGCTGAGTGATTTCTTTCGGAATCTTAAGTAAGAAGGCTCAAAACTCAAGACTTAAGAGCTGTATAGTTAAATAAATGAAAGAAACGCGCCCTTTATCAACCGGACGCGTTTCTTTTTCGTTTTCTTAATGTAAGTTTTATATGATTTTATATATTTCGGTCCTAAAACTTGCATAATCCAAAATTTATTATTAACTTTGCAATAATTTGTGTAAGCTTACATATGAGACAATTAAAGATAACTAAGTCAATAACCAATCGCGAAAGCGCGTCGCTCGACAAATACCTGCAGGAGATAGGCCGTGAGGAACTCATCTCTGTAGCGGAGGAGGTCGAGCTCGCTCAGCGCATCAAGAAAGGTGACCACGCAGCACTTGAGAAACTCACAAAGGCCAACCTCCGTTTTGTGGTGTCGGTAGCGAAGCAATACCAGAATCAGGGTCTAAGCCTCCCCGACCTTATCAACGAAGGAAACCTCGGCCTTATCCGTGCAGCTCAGAAATTCGACGAGACAAGAGGTTTTAAATTCATTTCCTATGCGGTTTGGTGGATTCGCCAGTCAATTCTTCAGGCACTCGCCGAGCAGAGCCGCATCGTTCGCCTCCCGCTAAATCAGGTAGGATCACTCAACAAGATAAGCAAGGAGCTCTCGAAGTTCGAACAGGAAAACGAACGCCGCCCTTCTCCTGAGGAACTTGCCGAACGTCTGGATATCCCGGTAGACAAGATTTCAGATACCCTTAAGGTAAGCGGACGTCATATCTCAGTAGACGCTCCTTTTGTAGAGGGGGAAGACAACTCTCTTCTCGATGTGCTTCCTAATGATGACAGTCCTTCGGCTGACGCTTCCCTCACTCAGGAATCCTTGTCTAAGGAAGTAGACCGTGCCCTTCGCCAGCTTTACGACCGGGAGCGCGAGATCATCAAGATGTTCTTCGGTATCGGTTGCCAGGAAATGACCCTTGAGGAAATCGGAGCTAAGTTCGACCTCACAAGAGAGCGTGTTCGCCAGATCAAGGAGAAGGCCATCCGCCGCCTAAAAGGCCAGAAGAGCAAGCTACTCAAGAGCTACCTCGGAGAATAATCACAACATAATAATTATTTCCCAATATTATAGGAGGGTATCGGTTTATGTGCCGCTACCCTCCTACTCTTTTAAGCAAATGATATACTGCTTAACGTCAGATATGAATTACTTGACAATTCCGTCGCGCTTCAGAAGGGCATCGACTGTCGGCTTCTTTCCACGGAACTCAATGTACAGCTCCATTGGGTCGACAGTACCTCCTGATTCAAGCATCTTATGGAACTTGGCAGCTGTCTTCTTGTCGAAGATACCGTTTTCCTGGAATGCGGCGAAAGCGTCGGCATCCAGCGATTCAGCCCACTTGTAACCATAGTAACCGGCTGCGTAACCGCCTGAGAAAATATGTCCGAACTGCGGCGAAGTGAGACAGCCGTCTACCATATCGAAAATCTTGACCGGCTCAATAGCCTCACGTTCAAAATCTGCCACGCTTGCTGAAGCCCTAATAGGTTCTTCAATCATATGATAGGCCATATCCGTATATCCGAAACCAAGCTGACGCATGCAGCGGTAAGCAGCCCCGAACTGCGATGCAGCCACAAATTTATCGATAAGGTCTTTAGGCATCTTCTTTCCGGTCTTGTAGTGCTTGGCGAAAGTATCAAGGAATTTCTGCTCGGTAAGATAGTTTTCGTTGAATTGAGAGAAAAGCTCGACAAAATCGTGATAAACATTCGTTCCACTTAGGGAAGCGTATTTTGCTTGTGAACTGAGTCCGTGAAGAGCATGGCCGAACTCATGAAGGAATGTCTCTACTTCGCCGGGAGTCAGAAGAACCGGGTCGTTGCCCACAGGTTTTGAGAAATTCATCACTATGGAAATCACCGGAACATTACGGTTGCCCTCGTCATCCTTAGTCTCAGTATTGAATTCAGTCATCCAAGCTCCGGAACTCTTTCCCGGACGATAGTAAAAATCAGTATAAAGCACACCAAGTATCTTGCCGTCCTTATCAAAGACCTCGAAAGCCTCCGCATCCGGATGATAGGTAGGTATTGACTTATTACGCTTGAATGTATAGCCGTAAAGCTTTGTGGCCAGTCCGAAAACTCCGTCGATTGTATTATTAAGCTCGAAGTAGGGCTTCATGTCCTCGTCGTTGAAGGAGTACTTCTCGTTTTTTAGCTTGTCATACCAATAGGAATAGTCCCAAGGCATCAGCACGAAGTCCGGGCCTTCAGACTTTCTGGCAAATGCTTGCACTTCCTCTATCTCCTTCTTCATCGGCTCGGTATATGAGTCCTTGAGATTGCCGAGAAACTCCATTACGGTTTCTGGATTGGCAGCCATTGTGTGACCGAGTTTGTATTCCGCGTAATTCTTATGTCCGAGAAGCTGAGCTATCTCCAGACGAACGTTGGCAATGTCCTTAAGAATCTCAATATTTGAATACTCACCACCGATGTTGCGTGAGCCATATAGGCGATATAGCTTTTCTCTGAGTTCTCGATTATCGGCATATTTCATGAATGGACCGTAGGAAGGAGCGAATACCGTTATCAGATAAAGACCCTGGTCGTTTTTCTTTCCTTCAGCTTCAAGGACTGCGTCTGCCTCCGCTTTAGCCGCAGCCTTGATCGACTCAGGCAGTCCGGCTGTTTCAGCCTCGGTTATCCACATACGGCGTGCAGGATCCTTCATGCCGTTGGTATTGTTCTGAGAGAACTTAAGGTTCAGATCGCTCAGTTCGGCAGTAAGCTTCCGGTATTTTTCCCTGTCGGCACCCTGCAGGGCCGCTCCATTATCCGCAAAATCGGCATATGTCTCGGTGATAAGCCTCTTCTCTTCCGGTGTCAGGCCTTCTTCACGGTCACGATTCTCATATACCTGCTTGATTCTCTGGAAAAGTCCCTCGTTAAGTAGGATATTCGCGCTGTGTTCGGAAAGCATAGGTGTAATGTTCTGCATAGCCTTCTGGTATGCTTCATCTCCGCAAGCCCCTTCAAGATTAGAAAGCGCGAGCACCGCCCGGTTTAGCTCCCAGCTGCTTCGGTCAAGAGCGGCTATTGTATTCTCGAATGTCGGTACGGAACGCTGCTTGACGATAGCGTCGATAGCCTTGTTCTGATATTCGATTCCCTCCTTCACCGCTGCCTCCATATCGGCTGCAGTTATTTTATTGAAGGGAAGCACATTGTGAGGAAGGCCGGAAGGAGCAAGCACCGGATTGGAGCTTTCGTTCGCGGCCTGAACATGTAGTGTTGTAGCCATAGCTGTTGCTGCTAACATTGATAATACTGTTTTTTTCATAAATGCAGATGCGGGAACCCGGACTTCTTTGTCCGGATTCCCGTCTTTTGATTATTGGATTTTCTCTTTACTCTTTTTAAACATGAATGGTCATTTTGCAGCTTCCTTACCTACCATTATAACTTCGATGTGATTGTCTTCCTCACTGAAGTTCTTAAGGAATTTATTGAATTCATCAAGAGTTATCGACTGGAGGGTTTCGATGTAGCCTTCGTAGGTATTCGCACCGCGCTCAGCCGACATGATGGCACCTGCCCAGTAACCGTTGGTCTTGGAGTTGATCTCATACTGCTTGATGGCAGCTTCCTTCACCTTGTTGAAGTGATCTGCCTTTGCACCGTTCTTAAGAAGATCATCGAGTTCCTTCTTGGCGCGTGTTTCGAGGCGGTCAAGTTTTTCTTCAGCGGTTCTGTAGAAATAGAAATACTGCCATATATCCGTAGCGAAATTGAATGAACCACCTACCTGAGCGCCATATGTGCCGCCCTCGTCTTCACGGAGAGTCTCGATATATATCATATCAAGAACATCGCTCATAAGGTCTACCATAATGTTGTTCTTGATATTCCACTTGAGGTTGCGGCCGGTATAGAGGCTGTAGACTTGAGTTACAGGAGACTGCATCGGCTGGTCATATTTCTCATTAACTACACCTTTGACAGGGTCAAGTGAGGTCACGACTTTGTAATCACTCTGTTTTCCTTTAGACGGAAGAGTAGCTATATACTGCTCAAGTACAGGACGCAAGGTTGCCTCATCGATGTTGCCGACGAAGATGAAGGTATAGTCGGCGGCATTGGCCATAGAAGCCTTGGCCATAGAAAGCATGGTGTTGTAGTCAGCCTTCTTGAGCACCTCTACGTCGACCGGATTCATAAGAGGATTGTCTCCGTATACGGTTTGAGATAGCTTCCTATTGAAGATTATCTCGGGAAGCTCAGCCCGAGCCTCGTATATCGGAATAACCTTTTCAATCTGAGACTTGTATGTGGTCTCATCCGGATTGAGTTCAGTAAAATAAGCGTAGATAACTTCAGCAAGGGTATTGAAGTCCTTCACGCTGGAACTTCCCTCAAGCATGTCGGTGTAGTTGTTGACAGAATAGCCCAGCGACACTGTCTTACCGGCAAGGTACTTCTTGAGTGTATTGACATCGAAGTTGCCGAGTTTGGAGAGTTCGACAGCATCATTGATCATCAGCACGTTGGCTGCCTGATCCTTAGAGTAGGCCTGCTTGCCACCCTTGCGGAAAGCGGTAACGCTGATTTCGTCAGCCTTGAAGTCCGTAGTCTTAAGGATTACCTTGACACCGTTGGAAAGAACGAATTCGGTTGTACCCATAAGGGCGTTATGTGCCGAAGACTTGATACTTCCGGGTTTGGGAAGGTTGGCGATAAGCGGATCAGTGATAACCTCATCTACGTATGCCTCATATTCGGCATTAATTGCAGACTCGAGAGCGTTTACAATTTCTTCTTCCTTTGCGGGTGTAGTCTTGTCATTGAGAGGCTGGCTTACCACTATCACCTGGTTTTCAGGCGTCAGCAGCTGGGCTGCAAACGCATTGAAATCTCCTACGGATATCATTGGAAGATTCTGTTTTGCGAGCAGGAGTTCAACCTCGATGCCCGGAGTCGGTTCGTTATCAATGAAATGACGGATCAGCTCACGGCCATAAGCACTGTTATAGGTCTTATCCTTCTCATTGAATACCTGCTCATAGTTATTGAGGAGTTCGGCAGAAGCCCGATCGAGTTCACTCTGGGTGAACCCTGTCTTGCAAGCACGAGCCACTACACCCATAGCAGCACTGTAGGCGGGAACTAAGTCATCCTTGGCTACGACGCTGATCTGGAATGCGTCTTTTGTGGCTGCTACAAGAAAATTGCCTGTGAGAACTTTTGCCTGAGCATACGGACAAGAGGGATCAAGTTGATATTCATCAAGACGATTTTGAAGCATCTGTACAAGTATACTCTTGACAAGAGTGTCGATCAAGTAGCCTTCTTTTGTATTTCTCATTTCCCATGGCATCTTATCCTGCTTGAAGTAAGTCTGAACCATAGAGCTGGGAAGTTCGGGATCCTGGAAGAGAACAAAGATAGGCTCCTGGTTGTCGCTGATCTCCACATATTCACGAGCGGGTACATCCGCTGGCATCTTCACCGTAGAGAAGAGTTCCTTCACCTTGGCTTCCATCTCATCGGCATCAAAGTCTCCGACGATGACGATACCCTGCTGATCGGGACGATACCAAGTCTTATAATACTGACGAAGTACTTCAGGTTTGAAATTCATCACGACCTCCATCTTTCCGATCGGCATCTGCTGATACTGGTATTCCTTAAAGACCTTTGGCAGGATTGTAGTATACATTCGGGTACCGACATCGTTGCGTGAGCGCCACTCCTCATTGATTACGCCACGCTCGGCTTCGATCTCCGACTCTTCAAGAAGAATACCGTCACACCAATCGCGGATTACAAGAAGGACACTGTCCATAAGCGGCTTGTCGGTCGTGATGACATTGTCGATATTATAGACAGTCTCATCAAAACCTGTATAAGCATTGATGTCGTATCCAAAACGAATGCCCTTGCTCTGAAGATAGTCCGTCATGTTCTTACCGGGATAGTGGGTGATTCCGTTGAAAGCCATATGCTCAAGAAAGTGCGCCAGACCCAGCTGGTCCTGGTTTTCGAGAGCGCTGCCCACCTTCTGAGCGATATAGAAATTGGCACGATCCTTAGGTTGTTCATTGTGGAGGATGTAGTAGGTCAGTCCATTGGGAAGGACTCCCGATTTGACATCCGGCTTCAGAGGCAGCGGCGTCAGCTGCGGCATCTGAGCGAAGGCGACTGCAAACATTATTAGCAAAGTCGCCAGACTGGTAAGTCTTTTCATTTCAGTTGTTATTGATAGTTTGTATTTATTATGTATTGATGATATAGGGCCCATAGGCTATGTCAGCCTTATAAGCCCTATATTTTATTAGACGCAAAAACTTCGGAAAAATTACAGTTTTATCACGGTTTTTTGCGTGATGACCATGTCCATCGCGACATCGTGCGGTTCCGACGGCAGGCTGTCGAACAGCTGAAACTCATAGCCGACCCCGATTTTTGTAGCTTTCGAAGTGGATAGTAGCCTGTCGTAGAATCCCTTTCCCCTGCCAAGACGGTTGCCCTTACGGTCAAATGCCACAGCAGGAATGACCATAAGTTCGATGTCGTCTACATCCACTACATCCTCGCCTGTAGGCTCCTCTATGTGGAAAGATCCCAACTCCAGTCTTGTCTCCTCATAGGGAAGAATGTCAAGGTTTACCCCATTCACCCTCGGCAGGAAGAATCGTTTCCTGTCGTGCCATTTCTTGAGGAACTTTATTGTCGATAGCTCATCGGGCAGCGAATGATACATCAATATATTTTCGGCCATCATGAACGCGGCCGTCTTCTCGAGCTGAGCGAACACCTCGTCAGCGGCACTCGCCTTCTCCATCTCCGATAGCATCATCCGGAGATTCTTTATCTTTCTGCGAATTTCTGATTTCTCCATAGCTTAGAATTGTCGTGTGTTTTATATAGATTAAATTTATTTCCTGTCATTTCAGATCCGCTATCCTTAGAGGGAACGAGATTGACACCGGTCTTGCCGTCCTTGAGCATATCAAGAGCCTTCTGAACGGTCACGTCCTCCTCGTTAAGCACCTGAATAAGGCCGTTATAACCAAGTACATTTCTCGCTATCTGAGCCTTGAGCAGATTGAGTATCAGATCACGGCTCTTATTGATGTAGTACCATCTTGCAGGCACTCCGTTTTGAGCAGCATAGTCTGCAAAACCTTCAAGAAGTG
Organism: Muribaculaceae bacterium; assembly: GCA_029061225.1. GTDB lineage: Bacteria > Bacteroidota > Bacteroidia > Bacteroidales > Muribaculaceae > Lepagella. Next base: position 11,818 of record JAIDSM010000231.1, on the reverse strand, counting down.
TCTGATCTCGAGGTATGACTCTCTCAAGTTCTTCGACACTCTTGACGTTTTTGGTCAAGCTGCGGTATTTTTCAGCTACCTGGAATGCATACTTGGTTATCAGACCACGATTGCTCACACTTATATAGTAAGAGGTATATCCTGTGGTATCCTCCGGTACGAATACATCAGGCATAATGCCGCCGCCGCCATACACTTTTCTTCCCCCATTGGTAAGGAAGAGCTTGCTCTTGTCGAGCTTGATGCTGTCGGCATTATAGAACTCTCCGTGTTCGAAGCGGTCAACTATATCCATTACGTACTTGCCATCGGCTCCACGTTCATAAGGTTTCTGGATGCAACGCCCTGACGGAGTATAGTACCGAGCGACTGTTAGGCGTATCGCGCTGCTGTCGGGCAACTCTATCTGATGCTGCACAAGTCCCTTGCCGAATGATCGGCGTCCGATCACCAGTCCTCTGTCATTATCCTGTATAGCTCCTGCGAAGATCTCCGAGGCTGAAGCGGAATACTCGTCTATCAGAACCGCCATGGGAACATTCTGGAAATGTCCGCTTCCATCGCTGACGGCAACGCTCTTGTTTTCGCTCAGTTTACCGTTGGTGCTTACTATTATCCGGTCGTCAGGCAGGAATTCGTTAGCCATCATGATCACCTGATCCAGGAATCCGCCGGAGTTTCCCCTAAGGTCGATTATGAAACTCTTGGCTCCCTGTGAGGCCAACTGAAGCAACGCCATATAGAATTCCTCATACGTATTGCGTCCGAACTTGGAAACCTTCAGATACCCTACTCCGTTCTCCTTATCTGCAATATAGACTGCATCCACACTATTGACGGGTATGTCGTCGCGGACTACGTCAAAATCCAGAAGCTTTGCCGAATTGGAACGTTTCACCTTAAGCTTGACTTCCGTACCCTTTGGTCCGCGAAGAGTCTTGAACACCTTATCCTGTGTGGCATTCTTACCGGTGAGCACAGTGTCGCCGGAAGCAACTATCTTGTCTCCGTTGAGCATGCCGATCTTTTCCGCCGGACCTCCAGCTATCACATCAACAACGACCACTGTGTCATTGACAATCTGGAACGACACTCCTACTCCGGAGAAATGTCCGTCCATATCCTCGTTGGTAGCGGTGAGTTCCTCCGGAGTGAAGTATACCGAATGTGGATCAAGTCCGGCCAGAAGGTCTGGCACTACCGCTGCCAGAAGGGAATCTACGTCTATCCGGTCTACATACTCATTCTCTATGAGATCAAGAATGGTTCTGAGCTTAGCCTCCGAAGGCGTCATTCTGCTATTAGACAGATATTTACCTATAAAGACACCACCTGCAAGGCCTAAAGCCAATACAAGCGGTATCAATACGAATCCTATGTTTCTTTTTTTATTCATGGTTATCTTTATAACTCTCAAGACTCAAGACAGACAACTGAAAGCTGAACACTGATAGCTGATAGCTTACAACTGAAAGCTGATAGCTTTTTGCTGATAGCTTATTGCTTACAACGGCATATGCACTGTTTCCACTCCTGCTTTTCTGAGAAGTTCAAGCCCGTCCTGAATGCGGTATAGGTCACTGAAGACCACCCTCTTAATGCCGGCCTGAATGATAAGTTTACTGCATTCCATACAGGGAGACGCCGTGACATAAAGAGTGCTCCCCTCGCTTGAATTGTTGCTACGGGCCACTTTGGTGATTGCGTTGGCCTCTGCGTGGAGCACGTAGGGGAACGTGACGTTATTTTCCTCGCAAACGTTAGGGAATCCCGAGGGAGTACCGTTGAAGCCGTCGGAGATTATCATGTTGTCTCTCACTATAAGGGCTCCTACCTTACGGCGGACACAATAGGAATTCTCGCTCCATATCTGAGCCATACGAAGATAACGCTCGTCAAGCTGACGTTGCTTCTCTTCCTGATAAGTCTTTCCCTCGGTTTCCATAGCGTTATCTGTGATTACAATTCAGCGTGGTCAGTGAGAAAATGCTCAGCGTCAAGTGCGGCTTTTGCACCGCTGCCTGCAGCCACGATAGCCTGACGGTAACGAGGATCGGCTACGTCTCCGGCCGCGAAGACACCCTCAACGTTCGTCTCCGTAGTGTCGCCTTTGACTTTTATATATCCTTGTTCATCAAGTTCAACCTGACCGTTGAGGAACTTCGTATTGGGAGTGTGACCTATTCCGAGGAAGAAACCATCGATCTTAATATCGAAATGATCTTCCTGTTCCGTTCCTAATGCTCTTACCACATGAGCGCCTTCCACGACCTGATCGCCGAAAAGGCCGGTGACATTACATTCGAAAAGTATCTCGATATTGGGCGTATTGGCAACTCTCTTACGCATCACGTCGCTCGCTCTCAGATAGGGCTTGCGTACAATCAGATATACTTTATTGCAAAGAGAGGAGAGATATAACGCTTCCTCGCAGGCAGTGTCTCCGCCACCGATTACAGCTACGTCTTTCTTCCTGTAGAAAAATCCGTCGCACACGGCGCAAGCACTCACACCCATACCCTGATATTTGGTTTCATCAGGTATTCCGAGATATTTAGCACTCGCTCCCGTACAGATGATGACAGTATTGGCTACGATCTCATCGCCGTGATCGTCGATTGCTACGAAAGGACGCTTCGAGAGGTCGATGCTTTCAATGTTGCGTGGACGGACTTCCGCACCGAAACGCTCGGCCTGCTTACGAAGCTGGTCCATCATATCCATACCACCGATGCCGTCGGGATATCCTGGAAAATTCTCCACTTCCGACGTGGTCGTCAGCTGGCCGCCGGGCTGGTTGCCCTCATAGATTATCGGAGTGAGATTCGCGCGTCCGGCATAAATGCCGGCTGTGTATCCGGCCGGGCCGGATCCTATGACAAGTACTTTTGCAGTAGACATAATTGTTCCTTTCTTTATTTTTCCGATGGTCCGTTTTCTACAGACATCATTTATTGTTCATTAAATGTTATCTTTTGTTATAACAATCAGAAAGTGGATTTATTTCACTTTTCACTCATTTTTCACCTCAAATCAACTATTTCAGCCTTCGGATACTTCGATTTAGGATATGTAAACGTTGCCGCATCGAGTTTCACTCCTGTTTTCACCTGAGATATCGAAACAGTGACCTTCTGCCCGGAAGTAGGAATGATCACCAATCTGGACGGGTAGGAAGATCCGTCAGGAATAGTAACATGCACGCTTTTGTAGCCTAAATGTTTCGATTTCGGAGTAAGCACGATTGTCTTGCTTCCTTTGCTTTGACTCTTTGCAAAGGCCGCCGTGAAAGAAGATGAATACGAATTTACTATCGACAGAGGATTGGCCTCTCCCACTTCCTGAGCGGTAGGGGTCATAAGAGTTGTCTCATTGTTGCGGGAGTTGTATGTCCACATGCTCTTGCCGTCATACCAGGTAGAGTTCGAAGCAGTCTGAAGAGTGAACTTCCTGCCGGATGCCTTCAAGGTGCCGGTTACCTTTTGGGTCCCATAGTCAAGTGTGAACGATGCTGTGAGTCCGCCTGCCTCGTTGATTGCCTTGGCTGACTTCTTCAATATCGCGTCGGCTGTCTCTGCAGCTTCTGCATTGATTGCCGTTCCGAGAGCGATTACAGCTATAACTATATATCTTAGTATCTTATACATATTCTTAATTGTTAGAATTTAAACATTTAAGAGGATTGCGCGACGCACGTCAACTTAACCCGAGACTCGCAAGCAGGTCTTCAAAAGCCATTGCCTCCATTAGTACGCTTCTTGGCTTGCCTCCGGTAGCCGGTCCGACTACTCCATATGCTTCAAGCTGGTCCATTATTCGTCCGGCCCTGTTGTATCCTATCTCATAACGTCTTTGAATGGCAGATGTCGAAGCCGTTCCGCTCATTATGACCTGGCGACCTACCTCTGCGAAAAGAGGATCAAGCTTCCCGACACTCGCCGTGTCCACTTCTTGCGCATCATTATCCCCGCCTACCTGCGGTTCCGGAAGCATGAAGGGACCCTGTGGATACGGCTGCCTCGCGATATAATCACACACCTCTTCCACTTCAGGAGTATCGACGAAAGCGCACTGCACTCGCGTCATCTCTCCGTTGTTGCTTATGAGCATGTCTCCACGTCCGATGAGCTGCTGCGCGCCGGTAGCGTCAAGAATCGTCTTGGAGTCTACACCGGAACTTACCTTAAACGCAATCCTCACAGGGAAGTTAGCCTTGATCATACCGGTGATGACGTTGGTCGAGGGTCGCTGCGTAGCGATTATTACATGAATGCCTACTGCACGCGCAAGCTGCGCAAGACGGGCTATAGGTAGCTCCACATCCTTGCCTGCGGTCATTATCAAGTCGGCAAACTCGTCGATGATGACAACTATATATGGCATAAACCTATGTCCCTCCCTTGGGTCGAGTTTCTTTGCCTTGAATTTGTCGTTGTATTCAGTGACCTGCCTTACGAATGCCTTTTCGAGAAGCATATACCGCTCATCCATCTCCACGCAGAGAGAACTTAGGGTAGCCACTACATTCTCCATATTGGTGATGATAGGCTGCGGACTATCGGGTATCTTGGCGAGATAATAGTTCTCTATCTTTGAATAAAGGGAGAATTCCACACGTTTGGGATCGACCATGACAAATTTCAGTTCCTCCGGACGTTTGGAGTAAAGAAGCGATGTCACGATGGCGTTAAGGCCTACTGATTTACCCTGACCGGTGGCACCGGCTACGAGAAGATGGGGCATCTTTGCCAGATCGGCGATATATACCTCATTGGAGATGGTAGAACCTAAGGCCACCGGCAACTTGAATTTCGAAGTCTGGAAAGCCTTCGACTGAATGATGGTTCTCATCGATACAGTCTGGGCATCCTTGTTTGCCACCTCTATGCCGACCGTGCCCTTACCTGGAATAGGAGCGATAATTCGCACTCCGTTGGCTGCCAGAGACAGTGCAAGGTCATCCACAAGATTGCGTATTTTGGCGATCTTCACTCCGGTATCCGGACGAATCTCATACAACGTTACTGTCGGGCCTACGGTGGCTTCTATACTTACGATCGGTATGCCGAAATCGAGAAGAGTCTGCTTTATCTTCTGTTTATTTTCGAGAAGTTCGTCAGCATCGACAGAAATCCTGTCGGTTCCGGGCCTGAGATAGTCTGTAGGCGGGAACTTGTATTCATGCGTAAAGAGATCGCTGTCATATTTTGGAGCGACCTTGTTCATGCCTTTTTCTATCTGATTGACATTGACAGTCATGATATCCTCAGGCTTCTTATCTTCCGTCGTCTCAGGAATTTCAGGGTTATTTCCTTCGACTTCTGAATGCACAGTTTCAGATGAATCTTTTTCTGTATGAATCAAGGCAGCAGAAGACTCCGGAGCCGGTTCAGGTTCAGGCTCCGGCTCCGATTCAGGCAGTTCAGCGGAAGCTGCCACGGGAACGACAGGATTCGGATCCGGATTAACATCAGGGGCGGATTCACACGCCGGATCCGTCGTATTATCCGGACCTTGTCCCGATTCTCCGGATTGATCCGGCTTGAAGCCTTTCGCTTCCTCTGGTGCATATTCGACTACGGCTTCATTCCTCACCTCATTGAAATCACCGTATGAATTTTCCTCCATGGGTTCCTCCGAAATAGCAAGAGAATCAGGATCTTCGTCAAAGGCATCGAAAAACGGTTCAGGTTCCTCTTCATCCTCAAGGTCAGGGATGTCAAACAGAGTGTCTGAGTCAGGATCGAACTCAACATTCTCTGCCGGGGGAACTTCTTCCTTGATCTCCGCCTCAGTGTCCTCGCCTTCTCCAGACAGAGCCTGCTCACGTATTTCACGGCGTTTCATTTCTTCCACCTCCTCCTGCTTCTGCATCTCGGCCTCTTCGGCTTCGCGCTGTACGCGACGCTTTTCGTCATAGGCATGCTTTTTCTTCAGTATCCATTTGATCGCATCGCGCAAGCATATGACTACAAACAGGGAGATAAGCACGACTGAAATTATTATTGCGCCGCTCCAACCTATGTAACTGTAAATTATCTCATTGATATACCTGCCATGAAAACCGCCCCAGTTCACATCGGTGTCAAGTCCGATCGAGACCATCCCGACCACAACACTAAGCGTAATGAAAGCAATAAGCGACTTTATGGTGAAGTCGAGCGTCCGGAATTTCGGATATCCTATGAGCAGCTTCATCGACATGCATAGGAGCCACACCACGATTACCAGGGCCCCTACACCGAAACCCTGATTTATAAGCAGCTCCGTGAGTCTTGCACCACCTTCGCCTGCATCGTTTGCCACGACAGTCTCAAGTCCTGTCGCAGCATCCGCCGCCATACTCTGGTCGACTATACAGTTACTGAAATATGACGCGAAGGCTACAGCAAACCAGAAGCCCAGACCACCGAGTATCAGACCGAATACAAGGCGGGTCACAATAGAATCTCTCCACTCCCTATAAGATGCGGAGATGGCTTTCTTTTCCTTTTTGACTTCCGGTTTAGCCGGAGAGTCACTTGGCTTTACCTTACGGTCGGTCGGAGCATCAGGTCGCGGACGCCTGCGACCTCCTCTTCTGCGTGGCTCTTCGACTGGCTCCGGAGGAGTCTGCTGTTCCTCGGCTACCGTTTCCTGAGTCTCGTCTGTCGTAGAAATTTCGGGTGAGTAATTATGATATTGCTTCATATGTGGAATGTCTCGTTCTCTATTTCGCTTGTTGTTTTTCGGAGGTTTTAGCTCCTCTCTAAGATAGAAATGCAAAATTAGTAAAAAAAAACGGGATTATATCAAAAAAAATTGTTAACTTTGCATTGAAATGAAACCTACAAGAATCGCAGGACTCGCTGTGCTCGCACTCTTATGGGTGTGGCTTTGCGTGGGGCTGCTCACTTCCGCCGACGGGTTCAACCTGAAAAACATCCTGATAGCGGCAATGAGCGGCATAATCATTTTCGTGCCCCTGTATAAGAAATATTTCGGGGGCGAAAAGAAATAGCTTGACATGAAACAGGAATCTGCACAGTCTTCTTCCATCACTCCAGCCAAAACCGGATATGGCCTGCTGGATACCATATCGTCGCCTGCCGACGTACGCGCGCTCCGTCTCGAACAGCTGCCGGAGCTCTGCGCGGACATCAGGCGCTTCCTGATCGACCACCTGTCGGTCAATCCAGGCCATTTCGCCTCAAGCATGGGAGCAGTGGAGATTATCGTCGCTCTCCATTACGTCTACGACACGCCCTCCGACCATCTCTTCTGGGATGTCGGACATCAGGCTTATGCCCATAAGATACTTACGGGAAGAAAGGAAGCTTTCGCAAACCAACGGAAAAAAGGAGGTATCAGCGGTTTCCCCTCCCCTCTTGAGTCGGATTACGACACCTTCGTCACCGGACATGCTTCCAATTCAATCTCTGCGGCCCTCGGGAGAGCTATAGCCGACCGAAACACACCGGGAAAAGAAAACAGCAAGACTGTGGCAGTAATCGGTGACGCTTCCATTTCAGGAGGTCTTGCATTTGAAGGACTCAACAATGTGGCAAATAATCCCAATAATCTTCTTATTATTCTCAACGACAATGAGATGAGCATTGACGCCAATGTCGGAGGCCTTCACACATACCTTTCGGAACTTACAACTTCGGCAGGCTACAACAAATGGCGCTCTAAACTGTACAACGCATTCAGGCGTAAAGGAGTGGTGACGGAAGAAGGGAAAGGGCGCATACAGCGCTTCGCCAATTCAGTGAAAAGTCTGGTCAGTGGCAAACAGAATATTTTCGAAGGTCTTAACATCAGGTATTTCGGTCCGTTTGACGGGCACGACGTAATCAAGATAGTAAAGATCCTCAACGATATAAAAGACATGCAGACACCCCACCTCCTTCACCTTCACACGGTGAAGGGCAAAGGCTATCGCCCGGCAGAGGAAAATCCTGCGAAATGGCATGCCCCTGGGTTGTTTGACCCTGAGACAGGGGAAAAGATCTGCAATGACGCCAAAGACAGCCCCCTACCCTGGCAGGAGGTATTCGGACGTACACTCGTAGAACTCGCGGCGAAAGACGACAGAGTGATGGGAGTCACGGCTGCTATGCCGAGCGGAACTTCAATCTCCAGGATGCTCGCGGAGTATCCTGAAAGGACATTCGACGTCGGAATTTCCGAAGGGCATGCGGTGACGTTTTCGGCAGGTCTGGCTACAGGCGGAAAACGTCCCTTCACTGCCATCTACTCAACCTTCCTTCAGAGAGCTTATGACAATATCGTCAACGATGTCTGCATCCAAGGTCTCCCCGTGACGTTATGCATCGACAGAGCCGGCATCGTAGGTGAAGACGGCGTCACCCATCACGGACTACTCGACATTGCATTCCTCAGATGTATTCCCAACATGAGGATCGCAGCTCCCGCCGACGAGAAGACGCTCCGCAATCTGATGTATACCTCCCTGCATTCCGACGGACCGCTCGCCATCAGATATCCACGTGGTAAAGCCACCACCAAAGACTGGCAGACCGAGATGGAGGTCATCGAAATAGGTAAAGGTCGTCCTATAATCACTCAGCAGGGTGCTGAAGTGGCGGTTCTGACTGTAGGTCCCATTCTGCATGAAGCGAAAAAAGCTATCAAAGCACTCGAGGAGAAAGGTATAAAGGCGGATCTTTACGATATGATTTGGGTCAAGCCACTTGACACGGAGCTGCTCCGCGAGATAGCTTCCAGCCATAAAGCCATAGTCACGGTGGAGGATGGCGTGAGCACCGGAGGATTCGGCACCGCCGTAAGCGAATGGTGCAGGAACAATGGATGTGACATAGCAGTCCATATTCTTGGGGCGCCCGACTCATGGGTAACTCACGGAACTGTGGCGCAACTGAGACACGATTGCGGATATGACAGCGAAGGAATAGAGGCTGCAGTTGCTTCTGCGGCCCGGACTCTATCCTAAAAACATTGCACTATGAAAATAATCATAGCGGGTGCCGGGGAGGTGGGAACCCACCTCGCGAAAATGCTCAGCAACGAGAACCAGGATATTATACTCATTGACAGCGACCAGCAGAAACTGGATTCTCTCGACTCTCATTATAATCTGATGACTCTGTACGGATCCACTTCCTCGTTCTCGACCATGAGGCAGGCCGGTATAGAGAATGCCGACCTGTATATCGCCGTCACTCCCTTTGAGACCCGCAACATAACATCATGCTCAATAGCTAAGAAACTTGGTGTCAGGAAGACTGTAGCCAGAATTGACAACTATGAGTTCATGAAAAAGGAAAACAGGCTTATTCTGAAGGAACTCGGAATTGACACCCTCATTTATCCGGAATATCTCGCAGCGCAGGCCATAGACCTCGCTCTCTCCCACAACTGGGCCCGCTACTGGGGAGAGATGGGAGACGGTCAGCTCCTGATGATAGGAGTCAAGATACGCGATAATTCACAGCTCTGCGGACTCAAGCTTCGAGAGCTTCCTGTATCCGCCCATCATTTCCATGTGGCTGCCATCAAGAGGAACGCAGAAACAGTAATTCCCGGCGGAAATGACACAATCGAGAAAGATGATATTGTATACTTCATAACCACTCCGGAATATGTAGAGGAAGTCCGCGACCTCTGCGGCAAAAAGAAACGCGTCATACGCAAAGTAATGATCATGGGAGGCGGCCAGATAGCTCTGCGTTTCTGCTACGCTTACCATGACCGGTATCATATAAGAGTGATCGACATCGACAGGGAGCGCTGTGAGTTTCTCGTAACCGAGATTCCTGAGATAGAAGTCATCTGCGGCGACGGGCGTGATGTGGAGGTGCTCAGGGAAAACAACATATACCAGTATGATGCATTCATGGCTCTGACGTCAAAATCGGAGACTAATATACTTTCCTGCCTGACAGCTAAGGATTTCGGAGTACCGAAAACCATTGCGGACGTTGAGAATCTACAGTTCTACAGTGTGGCTGAAAGCCTCAACATAGGCACTTCGATCAATAAGAAGCTTATGGCTTCGTCGAGCATTTTCCAGATACTTCTGGACTCTGATGAGTCGAACTCCAAGTTTCTCGCACTCGCTGATGCCGAAGTATGCGAACTGGAAGTCAAGGAAAAGGCCAAGATAACAAAGGCACCTGTCAAAGATCTTAAGCTCCCCTGGGGAATGACGCTTGCGGCTCTCATCCGCCGCGACGGTAAGGCTGAGCTGATCGGAGGCATGACTCATATTCACGCAGGAGACAAGGTAGTCGTCTTCTGTCTTTCCGGCACCATCTCAAAGATTGAAAAGTGGTTCAACTAAGGTTTAAACATAACGCGTATATCAACCTGCGCATGTTGTTGCGCACCATCGGTTGGCTTCTCATGGTGCTTTCAGGCTTCATGATATTTCCCCTTGTCACCGCCATTATCTACGGCGACTCGAAAATCCAGCCGATTCTACTGTCTATGGCGATAACGCTCGCCTGCGCGGTGGGACTGATGAGCCTTAAGCCGAAGAGTAAGGAAATGGGTAAAAGGGAGGCGATTCTGCTGACGTCGCTCATCTGGGTCATACTCTCTATGTTCGGTATGCTTCCTTTTATACTATGCGGCACCCATGACTCCGTGACGGACGCTTTTTTCGAGACAATGAGCGGGTTCACCACTACGGGTGCTTCCGTATTGGGATCGTTGAAGGATGTCCCGCATTCCCTTCTGCTCTGGCGGTGCCTTCTCCAATGGATAGGAGGGCTTGGAATCATCCTGTTTACCTTGGCCGTTGTGCCGATGCTCAATAATAAAGGAGGAATGCTGATGTTCAACGAAGAGGTGACCGGCATAACGCACGATAAGATCCGCCCTCGCGTCAGCAATACGGCCAAGACTCTTTGGGGCATCTACATAAGTCTCACTGTTGCCTGCATCCTTCTGCTGTGGTTCTCGAGGATGAACCTCTTCGAGGCTATATGTCATGGTCTGTCTACACTATCTACAGGTGGCTTTTCCACCAACGACATGAGCGTGCGCGACTGGAACAGTCCGTACATCATAGTTATCCTTACTGTCTTCATGTTTATTGGTGGTGTCAACTTCAACCTTATTTTCGCCACTGTTCACGGCGATTGGAAAAAACTATTGAAGAACGATGCATTCAGATGGTTCTGCTATGTCCTCCTGTTTGGATATGTAGTATTCACCATAGCGATTATCGGTAAGCATCATGTACATAGCTGGCAGGAGGTGACGATAATTCCTCTCTTTCAGAGTGTGTCGATTCTGACCTCCACAGGACTTGTGGTTCCCCACTTCCAGCATTGGGGTGCCGTGCCCTATATTGTGATGCTGATATTTATGGCTATAGGAGGTTGTGCAGGCAGTACGTCGGGTGGTGCAAAGATCGACAGGTTCTTAATCTTCTTCAAGTTCCTGAACAACGAGATGTACCGGACGATGTATCCATCTACTATACGAACAGTGACTATAAACGGCAAAGGAACGTCTTATGTAATAGTAATGAAGGTACTTGCCTTCATCGCGCTGTATTTTCTCGTCATTTTTGTAGGAGGCTTTCTCCTTACAGTTCTCGGCGTTCCTTTTGAAGAAAGCTTCTTCTACTCTCTTTCGGCTATTTCCAATGCCGGCATAGGAACCGAAGTGCAGCAAGGAGTCTCATGTTTCTCAATGATTCCCGACGCTGCCAAATGGATACTGAGCTTTGTCATGCTCACCGGCCGTCTCGAACTCTATACTATTCTCCTCCTATTCACCCCCGCATTCTGGAAAAAATAAACAGTAAGGGCGGTCTTCCGACCGCCCTTAATAATTTAAATAA
>JAIDSM010000230.1 GCA_029061225.1 Muribaculaceae bacterium | reverse complement strand
TCCTTAACCACTATTCCGTTTGAAGCGCCTTCAAGCTGCTTCTGACCTTGATACACTTTTCTCCAAGTATTTAATGAAGAAGGAGAAATGGTTGATTCCCTTGATCTCGAGCATGTGGTTCTGTCAAAATATCAAGATGCCACGGCAGATTAGCTGAGAAGTTATGAATAACCTCCATTGGAATCAATTATCAAGAAAAATATTATCATTCATGTTTACTTTCTCCTCCCCTCCGGTATATGATTATCGGGCGGTAAGACTTCTCGTCTCTGTAACTGAAAATAAAAAAAATATGGATACTGTATAAAATACACCACTTTGTGAGCAAGTTTGACGAAAAATTATTATCTTTGCGCTTGCTAAGGCACATGCACGCATGTTGCCGAAGCGGACATAATGATGATGAGCGTCAAACTCTCGGCAATCTGATACTGAAAATCTGGACAATTTTCGAGTATACGCAGAAAGCAAGTTATGATGCTCACGCCCAACGTATATATCTCAGTTTTCATAGACTGCCATATATGCCAAAAGCGTGAGCTTTTTCTTGTTACTCGTATACAGGCAGTCCAGAGCCCTCAATGTGGTGACAAGTTGGAGGCTCGCGCTGTTTTTACTAACACATATTTTGACATATGAAACAGTTTTTACTTCTTCTCTTTCTGAATCTATGCATAATATCAGTCTCGACACATGCAACGGCAGATAATACCGATCAGTATACGTCGACTTACACAGGCATACCGGTTGAAGACGCACCTATTATAATCACTCCTCCTAAAGGATACATATTCTTCGATGGAGAAAAGACCCGCAATGTACTGACAGATTATTTTTCAAATGATCCATCTGAGGTAACTGATATAGTAGGCATGCTGATACCGGACACACTATCCACCATGCAATATCTTGGAGACTGCGCATGGATGCTTACATATGACAAGTCCGGGCATGTCAACGACAATCATGCCGACAAGATGGGGTTCAACTGGATAATAGAGGCTTATCGAGCTAACAGCGAACCGGGGGAGAAATTCTCATGGGCCTGGGACCCGGAATACAATCAAGAGCGACATCTGCTTGTGCTTCCGTTTCTTCATACCAAAGGCAATGATTCCGAAGTTGTGCTTCAGATGAAGATGCTGGGAAATGACGGCGTATTGGATATAGAACGCTTTGCTCCATCGACGAAAACAGATAAAGTCAAGGAGGAGGCCATCGCCATTGCAAACGGTATCTCCTATACTAAAGGGAATAGATATGAAAACTTCGGGCTAGACACATACGGCAGTTCCTACAACTCCGTTTCCTCATACCTGAAAGGAATAGCCGTAAACAATGATGCAGTTGTCGGCTCTCAGGAAGAGGAAACAGATCCGTCTTTCTTATTCCTTCCTACATTCATTATCAGGGGCATCGGAATTACGACAGGGATATTGCTTGCCGCCATGCTCATATTCATGACTATAGTTGCCGTCACAAACAAGAAGGACGAGAATTCTAAGGATATATCGCGTCTCGGATTCAACGTATTGATGAGAATCTGCGTCTTCGCCATGGTCTATCTTATGCTTCTTGTGCTGGCAGTATTCCTAATCTGGCTCGGAATAGAACTCACCGTGATCGTATTCAGTCATGTGTTCTCCGTATATCTTGTATTTGCCGCATTCGGTATCTGGGCCCTCATAGGAGGTTTTGGATATGCCATTCTCATGAGCCTTTTCCATTTCTCCAAGACGGAAAGACACGACCGCTTAGAGGTATCCGAGCCAGACGCACCGAATCTATTCAGAGTGATCAGAGAGACAGCGGAGACTGCAGGAGAACAGATGCCGAAGCATGTATATCTGTCTCCTGACGCCAACGCATGCGTATTCTATGACAAGCCTCTGCTTAGCCTTTTCATACCCGGACGCAAAAACCTCCAGCTGGGACTTGTACTTACAGAAGGACTCAACATTGAGGAACTTAAAAGCATTCTGGCACATGAATACGGCCACTTCGGGCAGGGAAGCATGCGGATCGGTAAAATAGTGGCTACCAGCTATAATATCGCCTACAACATAGTCAATGCGGAGGCTTTCACATCACACGCTGCACTGACTGCCCTGACAAGACCGCTGCTCAATAAAGTGTTCGGATATGTGCAGCGCGGATATCTACAACTATCAAGGTCAATGGAATATGAGGCCGACGAGGCCTGCGCGAAGAGTGTAGGCGCGGATTTCCTGATTTCCTCCCTATGTAAGACGGATGTAATAATGGAGCGTCTTAACGGCTATAACAATATTGTGGCCGGAATTTATAAGACCGATAAACTTCTGCCGTCAAGTTACTGGGAGGGTTGGAAGATGTATGTAAGTCTATGCAGCAAGTATGACGGAGTCGAGCTAAAGGCCGAAGTAATGGCCGAAGGGCCTTTGACCACAGAACAGCCCAGCCTTGTGAAGCTCAAAGATGTCTGGACCTCCCATCCTTCATTGCGGAAGAGGATTGATAACATCAAAGGCATAACCAATAAGTCTCAGACTAATTCCGCAGAACCGGCATACGACCTCGTGTCAGACGAGGTTTACAACAACCTCTCCAAATTATATTTTGAATTGACAGATATGCCCTTAGATACGCCGAGAGATGACGCAAGATATAAGCTACTACTTGAGAAAGAAATGGGCGAACGGATGTTTCCAACCGCGCTACGCCCTTATTTCGATCGAAACATCATGGCGTTTGATATTCAGGAATTAGCCAAAGATTCTCAGAAGAATGAAATTGAGAATCCATTGACGGAAAGCAACCGCGCAAAGATGGAAGAATTCACCCGTATGGTATCCGACTATCAGACTTTGATGGCATTTAAGGAAGGGTCCATCGGAGAGAAAGAAATCCAATACGACGGTAAGGTTTATAACCGTAAGAATGTCCCGGCAGAGAAACTTCTTGGCTATCTTCGCGCTACAGAAGATGGGATAAAGACGATAGATACTGACATCGCTCGTCTGGCATTGTCCAAAGCAACGGATCGGGAGGATATCGTCAAGGCCTACGATGATATCTTTTTCTCTTATGCGGTGATAAGACATATCCGCGAACAAATTATTCCAGCTCGCGACCAGGTGGCCGCAAATCTCGGAAGCGGAGGAGAAGTGGACAACGAGAGATTCAAACAGGTGCAGAAGATGCTTATCGGTCTAAGAGACGGGTTGCGCCAGTTTATGGCCAGTTTCGATGTGGCATGTCTCGAACCGGTGTTGTTCACCGACTCGGCGACCCACATGGAAAGGCTAAACGACGATTGGCTCTGCGACGGTATCTCTATAGGCGGAGATGAGAGTGCTTATGTGCTCGGCTTCCCCGAGTTTATCATAAGTGTCTTCAACTCACTTATTTTCTTCTCCAAGAAGAAAATATCTGACACTCTTGAAGGCAAGCCGATCACCTACTTCTGGAGCGGAACTGTAGCCGCGCAGAAGGCGGAGCAACCCAACAAAGAAACAGAAAAATAATATCAGAAACGCAATGAACGGAATAAGACTCATACTGCTGCATATGATTCTTGCATCAGTCTTCTCTTCGGAGGCTAAGCAAGCGAAAATTATACGCTAACAAAGCGGAGGAAGCCTTCAAGCCGCTTCTGACCTTTGTTCTTTCCTCCCACCTCAAAAGTGTAGTCTCCAATCCTGAAGTCAGATATACGGGAGACTGAAAGTTCGTAACCAACCCGCATCTGATTCTGGAAGAACGTTTCGGGCAGTGGCTGCCTTTAAGCCAACATCCCTGTTACAGGGACGTTTTAACCCAAAATATCCCTATAACAGGGACGTTTTCATCAAAATTCATCACTATTACAGGGAAAACCTGCAAGACTAGATAGCACCGGTTCTGGAAGATATATTTACAGGAAACCTTATCCATTTCAGAAAACGGCTCACTCGGCAGACTTTACTTCTATCGGAAGCACTTTCATATCATGTGGTATGACATAATCCACTTCTGATGTGGCTCCGTTTTACTGAGATAAGGATTGTGATGCAAATTTAAGTATAAATACTTGAAGATACAAATAATTATAAAAATATTTCAAAAAAACCAAGAGGAATAACTGGCTATTTTACTAAAAAATCAAGAGGAA
>JAIDSM010000023.1 GCA_029061225.1 Muribaculaceae bacterium | reverse complement strand
GACTGCTACCATATGCAAAGATAGTAATAATCCTAATATTTTCCCTTTTTTACTGTCTACTTTTTATGGTGCAACAATATCACAAAACTTGACATTCATATTGAACCTATAGGTGTGTATGTAAATACAAAGTCGATGCATTATACCTACTATGGTCCTAATGGTAAAGAAAATTATGGTTATCTATTAGATTCTCCTGTTGATGAATACATCAAGACAGGAGTCGGGATATAGCATAAGAATATGATATATGACATCAGCTATCGGCAACCAGGGGAATCTTTTCCAGGTACTGTTACTTTTGGTATAGGTGTTCAATTTTGACTTCACTAACCCTTATCCAAATCACATTTAAAGACAAGCCTTGCGTCTTACTATATGAGGGCATTATAATATAAGTTGCGTTTTTGTGGAGGAAACGCAACTTTTTTTTGCATTATATCGTTTTATTTACTAACTTTGTCATATAGTAAACAACGACGGAACTATGGAAGAAACCAAAGCCCCAGCGACACGACTTCCTCTCTCCCTACTGCGTCACTGCCGCGACCTCTACGAGAGCGTGGCTGAAGCTGCGTCATTCACTCCGGAAACCGACAGACTCATGCGTTCCCTGCTGCGGAAGATATGCGCCACCGGAAAATCAGCCTACGATGAGAAGGGTCTGCCACGCATGGCCCTCGCCCTCGAGACAGCCGATGCTTTCGCTCATTTCATAGACGCCGACACCAATATTCTCTTAGCTATCCTTCTCTGCGACTTCTACGGGGAAGTCATCACCCTGCAGGAAATAGAGGAATCATTCGGCAGCGATGTGGCCGAGATGATCAAGGGGATAGAGACAGTAGCCCAGTTCTCGGCCAAGCGCAATCTTCAGAATCAGGATAATTTCCGCGGCCTGATGCTCTCGCTGGCGGACGACATCCGCGTCATCATCATCATGATAGTGCGAGACCTCGTGCTTATGCGCCGCATCAATCTACATCCCGATACGGAATGGGTCAGCAACATGGCTTTCGAGGCCAACGTGCTCTATGCGCAGCTCGCCCACCGACTTGGCCTATACAAGATAAAGGGCGAGCTTGAAGACCTCTCGCTGAAATACACCAACAGAGAGATCTACAAGCAGATAGCCAACAAGCTCAACGAGACGAAGCGCTCCCGCGACGCCTACGTGGAGAAATTCATAGCGCCTGTAAAGAAAAAATTAGAGGACGCCGGCCTGACATTCTCAATCAAGGGGCGCACAAAGTCCATCTCCTCCATCTGGGCCAAGATGAGGAAGCAGAAGGTAGATCTCGACCGTATCTACGACCTCTTCGCCATCCGCGTCATAATCGACACTCCTCCCGAGAAGGAGAAAAGCGACTGCTGGCTCGCATACTCCATACTCACAGATATGTATACCCCCAACCCGTCGCGAATGCGCGACTGGATCTCCATCCCGAAGAGCAACGGCTACGAAAGCCTCCATGCCACAGTGATGGGACCGGATTCGAAATGGGTGGAGGTACAGTTCCGCACCAAGAGGATGGACCTCGTCGCGGAAAAAGGTCTTGCCGCACATTGGCGCTACAAGGGAGTGAAATCCGACTCCACCGACCAGTGGATGAACAATATAAGAGACATCCTCGAAGCAGGCAAAGACGATCCGATGCAGCTGATGAAGGATATCCGAATGGACATCTACACGAAGGAAGTGTATGCCTTCACACCAAAGGGCGACCTCTTCAAGCTTCCGGCAGGAGCTACAGTGCTTGACTTCGCCTTCTATATCCACACCAACGTCGGCGCGCACTGCACCGGCGCGATCGTCAACGGACGTCACCGCAAGATCAGCCATGTCATACAGAGCGGCGACACGGTAGAGATTCTAACATCAGCCACCCAGTCTCCTAAATCAGACTGGATGAATATCGTGGTCAGTTCGAAGAGCCGCAATAAGATACGTCAGAAGCTTCACGAGCAGCTTCAGGCCCGTGCGGAGCTCGGCAAGGAAGAACTGATGAGGCGCGCGAAAAACCGCAAGATAGATATCGACGAATCCATGATGATGAAACTCATCAAGAAGGAGGGATACAAATATGTCAACGAATTCTTCGCAGATATTGCAGACGGGAAGATCGACGCCGGTAAATTCATCAACACATACCAGATAGCAACCGCTCCTGAAGACCAGACAGAACGCACAACCGCCGAAGACTTCGAACTCATACGCGATAATCAGGAAACCGCGGGAGAAGTACTTACTATCGGAGAGAAATCAATAAAGGGACTCAGCTACAAGTTTGCCAAGTGCTGCGGACCGATCTACGGCGACAAGGTATTCGGATTCATCTCCTCCGACGGCATGGTCAAGATACACAAGACAGACTGTCCAAACGCTGCAAACATACGCGGACGCTATCCATATCGCCTCATACGCGTGGAATGGAGCGGGAAAGGAGGTTCGGAACTTCCGGCGCAGCTACGTATCGTGGGCCAGGATGACATCGGCATAGTTGCCAATATCACGTCTATCATCAGCAAGGAGACAAAAGCCTCCCTACGCAATATAAAGGTAGACTCCAACGATGGACTCTTCCAGGGATACCTGACGCTCGGAGTCTCCGACAATGCTGTACTCAACTCCATCATCAGAAAAATCAAGACTGTGAAGGGAGTGAAGGAGGTGACGCGTGTTTAGAATTGAGAATTGAGAATTGAGAATATTTCTGATTGATGTATATAAATATTAAAAAAATACCCGTCATAACAGTCCTGATACTGGCAATTGGAGCTGCAGGATGCAAGAGGAAGAACGAGGCCAAGGAGCGAGTGGAGGCCGAGAGGGAGAAGTGGGAAGCATCGCTACCCGACTCACTGAAGGCCGTGGAGCGGCAGACCGATTCTATAAAAGGTGAGCTGGAAATACTCAACCATCGTTTCGACGCATTGGTGCATACTTTTGACTATGTCGACAATCCGCGTGAGGTAGAAGGCTATTATATAGCAGGAGGTTGGAAAGCCAACTATCCGCTGAAGAGCACAGGGCTCGTGGCCCGACTCACCAAAGGAGAAAAGCTTGAGCTGATAGCTGCCCTTTCAGGAGGAGCACATTTCAACCGACTGCGTGTAGAGGCCAACGGAGAAACCGCCGAGACATCGACAGTACCCCACGACCAGGCTCTCAACTATCGGATGGAGGGACTCAATACCGTATGCTTCTCAGACAGCGCGGCAACTTCCTGCGCCAAACTTATAGCCGAGAGCAATGGCGGAGACGTGAAGATCATATATCTTGACGGTGAGCTCAAGACCGGCAGCCTCTCTTACCCCAAACAATCCCAGACATTGATGATGGCGACATATAACCTATACGAGACGATGAGCGGAATCCACCGCGACGAGCGCATGATCCCGATGCTCGCGAAGAAAGGAGCCATCATCAGTTCGAAGATAGAATCGCTGAAGAAATAACGCGTAGCGCGTGTAGCGTAGCGCGGCAGTCAACACGCAATACTCAACACGCAATACGCGCTACGCAAAACGTAAAAATACAACCCTTAAAATATTGATAACATGAACCTTACTGAGAAAGACTTCGAGACCCTGAAGAAGAAAGGAATCTCTGAAGAAAAATTTGAAGAACAGCTGAGAATGCTTAAGGAAGGATTTCCCTTCCTAAAGATAGAGGCCGCCGTGACACCTGGCCATGGCCTCACAGTGCCAACTCCCGAGCTCATCAAGCAGAGCGAGGAGATGTGGCAGAAATATCTCGCCGGAGGAGCAAAGGTGATGAAGATGGTGCCCGCAAGCGGCGCGGCATCCAGAATGTTCAAGGATCTCTTCTCATTTCTCAACGGAAAGAGCAATAAACCCGACAACGACTTCATGAAGAAATTTTTCGAGAACATCGAGAAATTCGCTTTCTTCTCCAAGCTCAACTTCCTCTGCCTGCAGCTCTTCGGCTACAGCGTGGCAAGCCTCATGAAGATGGGCCGCTATAAGGATGTAGTCGACATCCTGCTCAACAAGGTCGGCCTCAATTACGGTAAGCTTCCGAAGGCCCTTCTCGAATTCCACAAGGAGATGGGCGGAAGCCGCACTCCCCTTCAGGAACATCTGGCTGAAGGAGCACAGTATGCAGCCGGAAAGGATGGAAAGATACACCTTCACTTTACGGTATCGGAAGAGCATGTGCCCCTCGTAGAGGCAAAGATCGAGGAGATAAGGGAAGTGATGGAACACGCCTATGGAGTGGAATACGACATCACCCTGAGTGTTCAGAAGCCCTCTACCGACACAGTAGCTTCAAAGATGGACGGGACACCGTATTATGAAAACGAAGAGCTCTTCTTCCGCCCCGGCGGCCACGGAGCGCTTATCGAAAACCTCAACGACCTCGATGCTGACGTTATCTTCATCAAGAACATCGACAATCTCGTGCCAGACGCACTCCGTCAGCCCACGATCACCTACAAGATGGTTCTCGGCGGTATCCTCGTAGGCGTCAAGGCAAAGATCGACAAATACTGCGAGAAGCTCGCCAAGGGAATTCCTTCAGGCGACGAGATGGTGGAGATGCTCGACTTCCTGCGCCATAAGCTCTGCGTGACCCACGACAAAGCCGAGGATATGACACCCGAACAGGTGCGCGACTATCTCTTCAGCAAGTTCAACCGTCCGACACGAGTATGCGGAATGGTGAAGAACGAGGGAGAACCGGGCGGCGGTCCGTTCCTCGTCTATAATCCTGACGGCACAGTGAGTCCTCAGATCCTCGAGTCATCTCAGATCAATCCCGACGATAAGGAGGCCCAGAAGCTCCTCAAGGAGGCAACCCATTTCAATCCGGTAGACCTCGCCGTATGCATCAAGGACTACAAGGGAAAGAAATTCAACCTTCCCGATTATGTTGACAAGGCTACCGGCTTCATCTCCATCAAGAGCCGCGAAGGTGTCGAGATCAAGGCCCTCGAGCTTCCCGGCCTATGGAACGGCGCGATGAGCGACTGGAACACAGTCATGGTTGAGGTACCGGTAGAGACCTTCAATCCTGTGAAGACAGTCAACGACCTTCTCCGTCCGACGCATCAGCCATCTTGATAATGCATAATGCATAATTCATAATGCATAATTCATAATGCATAATTCATAATCAATTTCGCTGGAACTCCTATAGAAATCAATCGGCTACCTCCTTAGTCAGGAGGTAGCCGATTGATTTCTATGTTTTTTGTGGCTGACGCACGAACCGTGCGTCCCTACAGATTATTCCACATAGCAGAGTTATTCCACACAGATTTATTCCACATAGTCGAGCTTGACCACTATGACGCGGATGTCCTGGTCGTCGGTGTCATTGTTGATTTTTGCGATATGCCAGTCTTCGGGGAAGAAGAGGAAGAATCTGTCGGGGGTGGAGTCGTAGAATTTCGCCTTTGACTGATCGTAGTCGTAGTGGATTACGTCAGGCTTGTATTCGCAATTGGGTGTGGATGTCTCATGGTCGATAATGCCAAACCGTTCCGTACCTTTGACAGCATACTGGAAGTCGATTTTCTTACGGTGACTCTCAGACTGACGCTTCTCGAGCGGTCCGTTCTTGCTGTCTTCCACGCTTACCACCAGTGAAGTGCCCTCGATGGGATGTTTTCCACCCGGAATCGCGAGGAGATCCGTCTCCTCAAGCCAGCGGAACATAGCGTCCCACTGCTCTTTGTTTTTCGAATATTGCTCGTAGAAGTCAATGGCATTCACAGATTCATGAGGGAAGGCCTTCTCAAAGCCGTTGCGCCAAGATCCGGAAGCCATCCAACCGGAAGCGATCTCAACTTTCGCCTTGTCGTCACACTGACGGGTGTACACGCCCTCGGCAAGAGCGGCTACGGGCGAAGCCACCAAGGCAAGTGATAAAAACAATGTCTTCAGTTTCATATTCATCAGTTTAGTTATTGTGACTACAAAATTAACAAAATATCTTCGGACGTGCAAGAAAACGCCCTATCGAAAAGTTACAACAAGCCTGTCAGGGGAGGTTTGAAACCTACCACCCATATAGTATGACGTGCGTCCCTGCGCAGATAGATGTAAAAAATTTTTTTTGAAATGTGAATAAACCTTTGGCAAGATAGCAGGTCATAGATAACGAGTGTGGGAAACACACTCAATTTTTTTGCATTCCACAACACCCCCCACTTTTCATTATGAATAAAAGATTCCTTTCTCTCCTGACCCTCTCCTGCCTCGCTGTGGCCACCCTTATAGCCGCCACCGTGAAAGGGCGCATCGTAGACTCTAAGGGAGAACCTCTGATCGGAGCCACCGCCACCCTTTTCGCACTCCCGGATTCGACAATCGTGACCGGCTCAATGACCGATGCCGACGGAGCCTATGAATTCACGAAACTTACTCCACGCCGCTATCTGCTGAAGGCCTCGATGACCGGCATGGATACCGAGATGACAGACTTCACCGTGGCCGACACCACCAAGACAATCGAACTTCCGACACTAAAGCTATATGATGAGTCTACCATACTTAAGGAACTTGTAGTCAAAGGAGTGAAGGCTGCTGTAGTAGCGAAGGAAGACACCATTGAATACAACGCGGATTCCTTCCACACCACCGACAACGCTGTAGTGGAAGACCTGCTTAAAAAGATGCCCGGCATGGAAGTGGGAAGCGACGGAAGCATCACCGCCAACGGCAAGACAGTGTCGAAAATACTTGTGAACGGCAAGGAATTCTTCGGAGATGACCCCCAGATGGCAACCAAGAACTTCAGCGCTAAAGCTGTCTCGAAAGTGCAGGTCGTAGACCGCAAGAGCGAGCAGGCACGCCTGACAGGTGTAGACGACGGGGAGGATGAGACAGTCATCAACCTCACGATAAAGAAAGGCATGGAGGAAAGCTGGTTTGGCAACGTCAAGCTGGGCTACGGCACCGACAGCCGCTACTCAGGCAGTTTCAATGTCACCCGTATGGCCGACGGCAACCGCGTGACAATCATGGGACGAGCCAACAATATCAACGAACGAGGAGGAGGCGACATGGGACGCGGCAACTTCAGCATGAACGGAGGAAACGGCGGCATCCTGACCTCCCAGATGCTCGGCATCAACTTCGCGTTAGGCGATGAGGATAAGCTTGCTTTCGGCGGCGATCTACGATACTCGCATGGCGACAGAGATTCGGAAAACAGCAGCGAGACAATGAACCTTCTCCCCGACTCCGTCAGCTATCAGAACTCCAAGTCAAAATCGCGCGATGAGAACCACGACGTGATGGCGAACTTCCGCCTTCGCTGGAAACCGAATGAGAACAACACTTTCGACTTCCGCCCTAACTTCACCTACAGTTCAAGATACACCACATCCTTTTCCGAATCCAACCTTTATGCAGGAGACGCGGAGAGGACGCACGTCAACAGCCAGACCAACGATCGCGTAAACCATGGCTCAAACTGGTCGACCCGCGGCGACCTTACCTACGTATATCGTTTCTCTCAGAAGAAAGGACGATCCTTCAGTGTGCGCGGCGAATACTCCTTCTCAAAGAACAAGCAATACGGCACCTCCCTATCTGAAATCTACCGTTACCTTCTCGACACCGACAATCAGGATGAAGACCTCTTCAGATTTACCGACAACAAGACTTGGAACAACAACATAAGCGCGCGTGTGACATGGACAGAACCAATAGGCAAGGAAGGCAATTTCCTTGAATTCGCCTATAGAATAAACTCGCGCCGCAATAACGCGGACAAATATGTCTACAATCTTCCTATGGATCTCATGACGGGAACACCCGGCGACTACATAATGCCTGACTTCAGCTACCTGCCGATCGACACAGCAGCCGACCCGACACTGTCAAACAGTTTCCGCAACGACTTCCTCACGCAGAGCATACGTCTCGGCTACGTACACACCACCAAGGAAATGAACCTTAACGCAGGTATAGAGCTCGTGCCATCAAGCAGCAAAAGCATAGACCTGATCAACTCTGCAAGAAACATACCAAGACGCAATGTGATCAATTTCGCTCCTTTCGTGAGGTTCCGTTATAAGTTCAGCAAGACGCGCTCCATGATGCTGCGCTATAACGCACGCTCCTCAGAGCCGTCAATGACGCAGTTGCAACCGGTAGCCGACGTATCAGACCCCATGCATATCAAGATAGGTAATCCGGACCTTAAGCCCACCTTCACGCAGAGATTCATGGCCAACTATAATGATTTCGATATGGAATCACAACGTTCGCTGGCCGGCTTCATCAACGGTTCGTATACAGTCAACAACATCATCAGCAAGACCACAACCGACCGCACCACCGGCTCTCGCACAACGACCTACACCAACTCATCAGGCGACTTCAGCATCATGGGTATGGGAATGTACAACCAACCCCTCCGCAACCGCAACTGGCGTTTCTTCGCCAACCTCCATGCATCATACAGCAGCATGGCAAGCTACGTAAACGAGGAATATAACCGAAGCGGCAACCTTAACCTCCGTCCGCGTGCCGGTATCACCTTCTCCACAGAGGTTGTGCAGATCTCCGCCAATCCGAATTTCTCTTGGCAGCTCGCTACCAATACCCTCGCCAACCAGCAGAACCGCACCAACACAAGCTACGGTTTTGACACTGACTTCACCCTGACTCTACCCTTCGGACTCCAGATGGGCACAAACCTTCACTTCTCGAAGAGCGAAGGCCTCTCCGCAGGATATGACTCCGAATCATGGATCTGGAACGCCAACATCCAGTATACTATCCCACATACCTACGGCCTGAGCATCTTCGCGGAAGCTCATGACCTGCTCGCCGACACGAAAAACATCTCACGAAGTGTCTCCTCAGCGGCCATCGTAGACAGCCGATTCAACAATCTCTCACGCTACTTCATGTTTGGCCTAAGCTGGCAGTTCAATTCCCAGACCATGAAGAAGAAAAAAGGAGAGGAGAATCCTGAGGGGGACATGCCGATGCCCGGTCCCGGCATGATGGGTCCCGGCGGACGTGGCGGCCAGCGTCCGATGGGTCCCCCGCCGGGAGGATTCGGAGGAAGACCGTTCTGAAGATTAATGATTAATGATTAATTATTAATGATCAATGATTAATTATTAATTATTAAAGATTTAACATGATTGATCTTGATTTAACATGATGAATCATGATAACTCATAACTGATAGCTCATAACTGATAGCTTATAACTGATAGCTTATAGATGACAACTGATTGCTCATAACTGATAGCTGACAACTGATAGCTTAAAAACTGACAACATAATGATTAAGTATATATCTATGGTGATTGCGGCAGCCGGCCTCTTCGGGTCGGTTGCCGTTTCGGCTCAAAAAAGCCGACCTTTTGAGATAGAACGCGACATGCCCCTCTTTCTCGACAGCCTGAAGAAGGAGTTTACCTATCCGATGGCGTGGGGACACAACGATATAAAGGACTTCGACCTTTGGCGCTCGACCGCCAAGGCAAAACTTGCAGAGGAGATGCTTCTTCCGCCGCCGCGCTCCGAGGCCTACGACATGAAGATACTTGAATCGGAGAAGCGGGACGGCTATACGGCCCACAAGATCGAATTCAACCTTACGAAGTATTCGCGAGTGAAGGGATACCTGCTCGTTCCCGACGGTAAGGGACCGCATCCGGGCATTGTCGCGTTCCATGACCATGGCGCTCACTTCACCATAGGCAAGGAGAAGATGGTGCGTCCATTCGGTGTAGACCAAGAAGTACTTGACGACAGCGACGCATGGGCCGACAATCTATACGAGGGACAGTATGTCGGCGACTACCTCGCAAAGAACGGATATGTCGTGCTATCCACCGACGCCCTTATGTGGGGAGAGCGCGGATGCAAGGAGGGTAGCGACAACACCCACTTGGCAAGCGTAGCAGGCAACATGCAGCTTCTCGGCCGCAATCTCGCGGCATGGATGACATATGAGGACGCCTACGCTACTGAATTTCTCGCTAGCCTTCCGGAGGTGGATGCAGAGAGAATAGGATGCACCGGGCTCTCGATGGGAGGCTACCGCACGTTCATGCTCGCGGCCGTCTCTCCTCTCATCAAGGCGAGTGTGGGAGTATGCTGG
This sequence comes from Muribaculaceae bacterium, assembly GCA_029061225.1. Lineage (GTDB taxonomy): Bacteria > Bacteroidota > Bacteroidia > Bacteroidales > Muribaculaceae > Lepagella. The sequence goes on along the minus strand of JAIDSM010000023.1, from coordinate 3,247 downwards.
ATGACGACCCAGGACGCCATGATGGACTGGAAATACGGACGACACGAACGAGGAGGGTTTGCCAACAATCTCGGTGGAGTGTTCGCGCAGCTTGACTATCCGCATATAGCGTCGCTGGCATGCCCCAACGCAATGATGCTCGTCAACGGCGAGACGGACAAACTTTTCAAGCCGCATGCCGTAAAGCAATGTTACGAAACTATGCATCAGGTGTGGGACAGTCAGGGAGTTGGCGACAAACTTGAGACACATCTGCTGCCGCAGGGTCATGAGATGAAGAAGGATGTCCAGGAGATGACGCTTCGCTTTCTTGACAAGCACCTTAAGTAAATTCATAATTCATAATGCATAATGCATAATTGCCCAATCTCCGGAGACAATGGTAAAATCAAAAAAATGAAAAAACTGAAAAAAAGTTGGTGAAAAATTTGCACAGTTCAGAAAAAAGCACTAATTTTGCATTGCTTTTCGGGAGGGACCTTGCGAAGCCTTTAGTGGAAACTTCCGATAAAGCGACATGGTGGATGTAGCTCAGTTGGTTAGAGCGACGGATTGTGGTTCCGTAGGTCGTGGGTTCGAGCCCCATCTTCCACCCGCCTTCAGAGACTCGAGAGTGGCTCCACACTTTCGGGTCTCAATTTTTTTGGTTTTGAGGGTTATGAGTTAAGGGGTAAGTAGGAATGCATAATTCATAATTCATAATGCATAATTGCTAGTTTCTGGAATTCAGAAGATAAAACATTTATGAAATTATGTATTTAATTTGAATAACAACTTAAGAGTTAAGGGGTAGGGGTTTAGGATTTAAGGGATAACAATTGACTGCTGAAGGATTCTTCGGATGGAAGAAACGGAATCGGGATATATCGGAGAGGTCGACGCAACAGAATTTGTCGACGTCTCGATGTGAGGGAATTCTCGAAATACCAGGAACGCCGGATTGAGAGGATCTATACGGGATGGAAAAAGAAATAAAAAAAGAGAATAACTATAATATGGGAGAAAATACAATAACAGCAATAGAAAAACTGAGGGTGGCTGTAGAGAGATCAGTAGGACGGCAGATGCGGACGCCGCGCGACTTCGCGTTTCTTCGCGAATGCATATATGCACGGCTTCGCATATATATGAGTGAGACAACTCTGAAACGCCTATGGGAATATATTCCCGGCGGCGAGCCCCGTAACACTACCCTCTCCCAGTTAGCTTCGTTTTTAGGCTACGCTTCATGGGAAGAATTCCTAACATCTAACACTGAAACCGATGGCATCCCGACCGACAAGCCGAGCGGTTATATGCTCGGAAGGCACATAAGCGTTCTGGAAGATCTGGAAGCCGGCGACCGCTTGCGTCTTGTCTGGGCTCCTGACCGTGTGTGCGTGATCAGGTATCTGGGCGAAGCTCGTTTTGAAGTAGAGAAATCAGAGAAGACACGACTCAAATCGAGCGATACCTTTTCGTGCGCCTTGATCTTGGAAGGAGAGCCTCTCTATCTCGACTCCCTGCGTCAGAATGGCGGAGAGCCGGTAAGCTATGTCTGCGGCTTCCGTTCGGGCATCCGATTCGAGCTGCTCTCGTAATGACGATAAAGGGTCTGCTTTTGAGCAGGCCCTTTATCGAAAGGATGATATTTCGTAGGTAGGAAATCAAGCCATAGGGGGGAGAGCGGCGTGGTTGTAAGTTGTTAGTTGTTATTGCTTGAAAAGAAATTCAGAAAAGGGGCATGAATGACTGGGAGTCAACAAATTTACGCTTGAAGTCTTCATTCGACATTGTCAGCATGAGGATCCCCTGAATAAGGGTTAGGATCGACCAGCATCCGCATGTGATTAAAGTAAGGAGAATAGTGACTATGCCGCCGCCGGTTTTGCCGAGAATGAAATATTGGATTCCCAGACCGCCAAAGAATATGGCTAAGATGCCGCAGAGAGTCTTTTTATTGGAGAGTTCCTCTTCTGAAGCGAAGCCGGCCGCCGCGCCAGCCGGGGTCTGGCGAAGCCTCACCATAAGATCGGGGTAAGAATATAGCGGACGCCAGTTGACGCCGTCAGTGCTGACGCTGGTGTCGGGAGTCACGTTGTAGGCCCAGAGCTGGTCTTCAGTCATGGGACCAACAGACTGGCCATTGATAAATATGAAGTAGTGCATATGTCAATTTTTAGTGGATAAACCATATTTTATTACACTTGCAAAGTTAATAATTATTTTCAGGTTGCCAAAATTTTTTCAAAAAAAATATTATTGGAGTTGTTTAGACTTATTTACGAATATGACTCTCCACGATCTGTCTAAGACATCACGCGGAGGACGCTGATTTTGATATTCCAAGAATTATAGCTATCTTTGGAGTCGGAAATTCAACAACGTCACATAAAAATTATTATGGAACAACCGACAGTGATGTATATACATGGGTTCCGGTCGGGAGCCAACGGATCGAAGCGCGAGCAACTTCAGGAATACTTCGGGGAGGGATACCGCGTGATCGCTCCGGAAGTGGATGCTGACCCTGAGAAGTCGCTCGCCAGGATCAACGAGATAATAGAGAGTGAGAAGCCGGAGATCGTCATCGGGACGTCGCTCGGAGGATGGATGACCCTTATGTGCGACAGCGGAAACGCTCAGCTTGTGGTGGTCAATCCAAGTACAGATCCTGCTAAGACTCTCGGTCAGTGGGTAGCTCAGGAACTCCCCTACTTCTGCGAGCGTCTTGACGGAGTGCAGACGTATGTGCTGACGCGGGAAGTGCTCGACAAGTACGGAGTCTACGATGTGGAGAAGACTATAAAGGAGAAGGGCGGACGCATACATGCGCTTTGCTCGAGCAGTGACGAGCTGATAGGCGACCTTCATATCCGTACGCTTGCTCCGCTTCTCGACAGGGAGCGTCTGATGATTGTCGATGACTTCGGCCACCGCTGCTCGGGAGCAGGCATGGTGCATCTCTTCGAGATACTTGACGAATTATAGACAGAAGCACGGAAATAAATTCAGCTATCAGCTGTCAGTGGTTTAGGCGCAGAAGTTTTTTTGGGGATGTGTTAACTAAAAAGTTTGGGAATGACGGCGCGGGACGCGCACAGAGTGCGCTGGCTACACTGTGGCGGCACGGAGCATCCTGACGATAAATGATGGAGATGCTTTGTAATCGAAAAAGGTTGGGGATGACGGCGCGGGACGCACACGGGAGTGTGCTGGCTACACTGGAGTTGTGCACGGACGCACGAGCCGTGCGTCCCTACCATAC
>JAIDSM010000229.1 GCA_029061225.1 Muribaculaceae bacterium | reverse complement strand
AAGAAAAGTACATTCATCGACATGACGGCGATGAGTGACGTGACGGTGCTGCTGCTTACCTTCTTCATGTTGACTTCGACCTTCCTCGCAAAGGAACCGACACAGGTGATCACTCCTGCTTCCGTATCGGAAGAAAAGGTTCAGGAGACCAACTTCGTGCAGATTCTTGTAAGCCCTGACGCTAAAAGAGACGCACAGGGCCGTGTGACGGAGGGTAAAGTATGGCTGACAATGAACAACGACACTTCAAACAAATGGTCAAACGAAAAGATGAAGATGGCGTTGCTCGACAAGGCAGCCGAAATCTACAATGAGTCGCATAAGAACAAACTGAGCTTTACCCCTCAGCAGAAGATGGCGTTCAGCAAGCTTGGATCTTTCGGAGTTCCCCTCGCGCAGATGGGCGAATTTCTTGATCTGGCTACGCAGCCTGAAGGCACCACGAAAATGGACAAATGGCTTCAGGGTCAGGATGACAATCCCAATCATGTCACCGGAATTCCGGTGGTATGGAATCAGGACGACACCCGACCGGATGAATTCCAGATCTGGATGAAGGCAATGCGCCAGACCGACAATGAAAACCTCGCTGGAGCAATCAAAGACGGTACGGGCGTGGCTCTCAAGGCAGACCAGAACACAGCGTTCGACATCGTACACATGGTTATGGATAACCTCCAGACCATTAAGATGAATAAATTCACTCTACTTACATCTCTTAAAGCAGGAGGAGAATAAAATGGCAGAAGTTCAACAGCAAGATTCTGGTGGCAAGAAAAAAGGTGCCCAGAAAAAAATGACAATTAGGGTAGATTTTACCCCGATGGTCGACATGAACATGTTGCTTATCACATTCTTCATGCTGTGTACGACCATGATTAAATCGCAGACCCTCAACATCGCGCTCCCTTCGAATGAAAAGGTTCAGAACGAAGAGAACATGAGCCAGGCCTCTGCAGACGACGCGATCACAATCATCATAGATGCCAAGCGCAAGCCGGGAAGCCTTATTCCTGACACAGTGAACGGACGCGTGGTGAATGAGATCTATTACTACGACGGCAAACCCTGTAATGGCGAAGCCATTCCGAATGCCGAGAACAACAACCTCAAGAAAGCTGAATTTGTAGGCTCAAAAGACGAATCCAAGGATATCCGACGAATTATCCAGGACCGCAACAAAGATGTCTGGAAAAAGATCGTTGAATTGAAGAAGAAATTCCAAAATGGGGAAATCACTCAGGAGCAGTTTGACGAGCAGGCAAAGGCAGTTCGTAAAGACGAGAATCTGAAGAAACCGGTGATCATCATCAAGTCAACCCCCGAAGCTTCCTACGGAGCCCTCGTGGAAATGCTCGACGAGATGCAGATCAACTCTGTATCGAAGTATCAGATCGACAACATGAGCCGCATGGACTCGACGATGCTTATCGATTTCCAGAACCGGAATCGTTGATGTAATGATTTATTAACCTTTAAGACTAAAAGAAAATGGCTAAAAGCAATATAGATCTTACATCGAAAGAATGGCGCGACATAGTATTTGCCGACAAAAACCAGGATTTCGGCGCATACGTGATGCGTCAGCAGAGTGACCGCCGCCACAATAAGGCATTCGTATTCCTACTCGCAGGCCTCGCAGCTCTTCTTGCAATCATCTTCGTATGGGGCATCTACAGCGACAAGATGGCTGAAAAGGCCGCTTTGGAAGCTAAGATGCAGGCAGAGAAGATGCTTGCAGCGCAGCTTGAACAGATGGAGCAGGAACAGGAAGATGAACCCGAACCCGAAGAGCAGAAAGTCGAGATTGAAATTCCCGAAGTTCCTCAGGAAGTGCTCGCCACAGTACAGGTGACACAGATCGCTATCGTGGACGATGTAAAGAACGAGGTAATGGACATGGAAGACCAGAAGGAAGACAACACTGCTCGTGGTGTAGTAAATCAGGAAGGTTCTGACGACGCAGACAAGTTCGAGGCTGTTAAGGAGCAGGTCGTAGTAAAAGAACCGGAGCCCGTTAAGCCGAAGGAAGAAGAGATTTTCGTTGCCGTAGAGCAGCAGGCTGAATTCCCGGGTGGTCAGGCAGCCCTTATGAAATGGCTCAGCAACAACATCCGCTATCCTGAAGCAGCCCAGCAGAACGACGTTCAGGGTCGTGTTGTCGTGAAGTTCGTCGTTGAGAAGGACGGATCGGTATCTCAGGCTCAGATCGTAAAGGGTGTCGACAAAGACCTCGACAAGGAGGCTCTCCGCGTCGTAAACAAGATGCCTAAGTGGCAGGCCGGTAAGAACAACGGTGTAGCCGTTCGTTCATACTTCACACTCCCCGTTCAGTTCCGTCTGCAGCAGCAGTAATCCCCTACCCCGCATAAGAAAGAATCCCGTATCGGCCGATACGGGATTTTTTTTATAACATTTATAAACCAACTGCCCGTATAAATGTTAAAATAATAGAAACCCTAAAAATACTGAAAACATGAAAAATTTAGATGATCCCCAGACCGGCCAACCGAAGGGATTTCGCATTGGCTTCAATATCTTCATGATGATAGTCTACATCGGAGTAGGTGTACTTTTCTTCACAGGCTTTTTTGAAAGCATCGACACTACTATCAGCTACATAGTGGGCGGCCTCCTTATAGCTTACGGTATCTGGAGAGGCGTGAGGATGTATATTGTCAATAAAGACCAATAGACAGGTGTACCGACAACAAAGTCTCACCCTTAAAATTACAGACATGAAGAATCGCAAGAATTCACACATGGGTATAAAGGCATTGTCGCTTGGAGTCATCCTGGCGGCATTTGCTGTTTCCTGCACTCCGGTGAAAAGAGGAGAATACGTAGACGGTAGCGCCACGATGTATTGCGACGACGGCTTCCGCAACATACTTCAGGAAGAAATCGAGGTTTTCGAATACCAGTATCCCAACAGCGCTATCCTCCCGTTTTATGTCGATGAGCAGACTGCCATGGATTCTCTGCTCGAAGACAAGACCCAACTTGTAGTGACAACCCACGAACTCACTCAAGACCAGATAAAGTACATCAAGGACAAGTACCGTAGGGTCGTCCGACAGAGCTGCATAGCGGTAGACGCAGTCGCTCTGATAGTCAACAAGGATAATCCCGTCAGTATGCTTACACTCTCCGATATCAAGGAAATCATCAACGGAAAAATTTCCAAATGGAATCAGCTTGCCGTTCCTGATGACGCTAACATCCGCCTTGTTTTCGACAATCAAGGAAGCTCCACTGTCAGCTATATGCGTGAGAAATTCCTTGGCGAAAACGGAAAGGTTTCCGACAATCCTAATGCTTTCGCGCAGAAAGACAATGCGGAGGTCTTCGACATCGTAAAGAAAGACAAGAACGCCATTGGTATCATCAGTGTAAGCTGGCTCGGTGCCGATCTCAGCGAGGCTAAAAACGTACCAGTAGATAAGCGTATGGCTGACTATGCGGTGGAAAACGATACCGTCGCAACAAATCTGACTACAGAGGTAAAGATCTTAAAAGTAGCGAATCCCGTAGAGGAAAATGACTATTCAACAGTAGCATACATGCCTTATCAGGCTTATATCAACAGCGGAGAATATCCCCTCTACCGAAAGGTCTATATGATAAGCACAGCTACAGGAAGCAGTGTCCTAAACAGCTTCTATCAGTTTAGCAAAGGCTTCATCGGGCAGAAGATCATATCGAAGACAGGTATACTGCCCTATCATATGAGTGCCCGTATGGTCAATCTAAAATGACACTCTTTATCTTCGGAAATAACCTGACATGACAAGTGCACATAAACGACTCCTTAGCCTTGATGTCATGCGAGGCCTTACCATAGCGCTGATGATCGTGGTCAACAACCAGGTCGGCAGCGGAAGAATGTTTCCATTCCTCAACCATGTGTTGTGGGATGGACTTTCTTTTGCCGACCTCGTATTTCCCTCTTTCATGTTCATCATGGGCGTATGCGCGGCGTTCTCACTCAACAACAGACGGCTGTCAAAATCCAAAGCAGCCTTGAAATCGACTTACAGAGGAATCAAGATCATCATTGTCGGCATTCTGCTGACATGGATCGCACGAGGCATCCACGGAGTGGAGAGACTTCTTGAATTCGAGACATTAAGACTCACGGGAGTACTCGTACGCCTTGGCATATGCTACATATTCGCTTCGCTGATCTACTTATATATGGGTCCGTCGAAGAAACTGATAGCCACTATTGCCGTGATACTCGTGGCATATGCAGCAATCTTGATCGCGTTCAATGGCTTCAGCCTCTCGGAAGACAACATCATCGCAAGGATTGACCAGGCCGTAATTGGATGCGACCACATGTATCATAAACGGGTTGGCGGAGACGTACGCATCTGTTTTGATCCGGAAGGCCTACTATCCAACCTTCCCGGAATCGCCCATGTTCTCATCGGTATGCTGTGCGGGAATCTCATACTTAAAGGAAAGGATGACCTCTGGAAGGTCGTGGCTAAGCTCTCGCTTGTAGGTGGAGGACTGATCATACTCGGCTTCTTCCTCAATCCGATGATTCCTATCAACAAGAACCTCTGGACTCCGAGTTTCGTATTCGCCACATGCGGAGGAGCTGCCATGACTCTCGCCATACTTCTTTGGATGCTTGACATAAGGAAATTAAAAGCACAATGGCTTGTCAAGCCGTCGCTCGTCTTCGGTATGAATCCACTCGTGCTATACTGCTTCAGCTATCTTCTCGAGGAGTTCGTATGGACCATCAATATCGGCGAGACGGATTTCCCATCATGGTTCTCCATGCTGTTCGGAGGAAATGAATTCGGCTCGCTCGCCTATTCTCTTTCCCTCGTGGCGGTATGTTGGCTTGCAGGTCTTCCTCTCTATCTTAAAAAGATAGTGATAAAACTTTAGTTTTTCCCACGCCCTTAACGGATTTTCAAGATTTTTCAGCGTTTTTTTATTAAGGATAACTAAACTTGCGCCAAAAATATTTGTCAACATCATAGAAATTCGTTAAATTTGCAAATCGGATTGAGATTCTTACCCCAAATATGTGGTAAAAATATAACCTGAACCTACACGAAATAACAAACAATAAACCATATAATGATGAAATTCAGGACTTTTTTCGCTGCTTCACTTGCCGCAATCGCAGTGAGCGCATCTGCGCAGACACACTTGGAAGGCGCAGAATATTACAAGGCAGACCAGCTTGACAACGCGAAGGAGCTGCTACTGCGCAACCTTAACAACGCAGGTACCGACAAGGCAATCGCCAACTACTATCTCGGTCTTATCGCTATCGATGAGAACAAGCTTGACGAAGCCCAGAAGTATTTTGAGGCCGGCGTACAGGCAAATCCCAATTATGGCTACAACTATATCGGTCTCGGAGGCCTTGCTCTAAAGAGAGGAGACAAGAAAGCAGCTGAAGACCAGTTCAAGAAAGGTGAGAGCCTTATAAAGAAGGATGCCGGTGCAGAAATCGCCATTGCACGCGCATATTATGACGCAGACCCTGTGCTTTACGCAAAGGAAATCGAAAAGAAAGTCGCTAAAGCCCGCAAGATCAACCTGCAGGCTCCTGAGATCTACATCTTCGAAGGCGACCAGGAAAAAGACAAGAAGAACTGGGGCGGGGCAGCCGGAAAATATGAGATGGCGAAGAACTACAATGCAAACGCCACTGAGGCTTACGTCAAATACGCCAACCTCTATACTCAGGTCAATCCTCAGTTTGCTGTGACGATGCTCAAGGAGTTGCTTTCAGTCAATCCCACTTCGGCACTTGGACAGAGAGAGCTAGCTAACGCATACTACAACAAGAAGGACTTTGCAGACGCAGCCCGCGAATATGGCGTATATGTTAAGAACCCCAACCACTTCAAGCAGGACGAGGACCGCTACGCGCTCCTTCTCTTCTCCAGCCAGGATTTTGATAACGGTTATAAATACGCCAGCCAGCTTCTGTCTGAAAATCCGGGTAACTTCACAGCTCGCCGTTTCCAGTTCATGAACGCCGCCAACCTTCCGAATATGGCAGACCAGTTAGTGCCTATGGCAGAAGAGCTTCTTGCAGCCCGCAATGCCAATCCTCAGGCCAACAAGTTCGCGCCTATCGATTATGTACTCATCGCAGAGGAATTCACAAAGGCAAAACGTGCTGAGGAAGCAATAGCCGTGCTGAACGAAGCAATCAAGGAAATGCCCGACAACGCCAACTTCAACAAGCAGCTTGCAATGGCCTATCTGGAGTCTAACAATATGGCCGGCGCATCAGATGCATATGAAGGCTACCTCGCAAAATTGGAAAACCCTGACTTCAACGACTATAGCCAGCAGGCAACCTTCAGCTTCTATGCCGGTGTAGAGAACAAGCAGAACAATCCCGCCAAGGCGGAAGAATACTTCAATAAAGCGTATGCCTATGCCACAAAAATGGAGGCTGCCCTTCCCGGCAACTACAAGCCATACAAAATCTATGGTGACATCGCCATGCAGCGTGCCGCTTCCGATGATGAAGCAAAGACTGTCGCTTTCCCCCAGTATAGCGAAGCTGCTGTCCTGATTGAAAAGAGCGAGAATCCTTCCCGCTATGCAAGAGACGCCAAGACCATCTACAACTATCTCGGCAACTACTATCTTGATCAGAAAGACGTGGCAAAGGCAAAGGAGAACTTCAACAAGTATCTTCAGTATGACCCCGACAATGAAAGCTACCGTAAATTCGTAGAGGGTCTGAAATAACTATCAATCGGGGCACCGCCCTGAAAGGAGAAAATAGAATCGATTCGGTCTGAGTGCTCAGGCCGAATCTTTTTTTTCCTTATTTCATCTTATTTTTTGTTTAATTTGCGAATTTTAATTAATTTTGTATTTTATAGGGGGCATGGGATAATTTGAAAAAGTATTTCATATTCATTTTATATACCAAGCAGGTATGGCTATAGAAATCAACATTAAAAAGGGACTCGACATTCCTCTCGAAGGCAAGGCGGAAGGAAAGCCGGAATCCATCAAGTCAGAACTTGTCGGCATCTGTCCTGACGACTTTCCCGGTTACACCTGGAAATGCGACGTGAAGCCGGGAGATTCGGTAGCTAAAGGCTCTCCCCTCTTCCACGCCAAGGAAGCGGAAGGCATCAAACTCGTTTCGCCCGTTGCCGGCACAGTAGAAGAAATCAGAAGGGGCGAACGCCGAAAGATCCTCGCCGTAACGGTCAAGCCCGGAGAAGACGCCAACTGTCAGCTTAAAGCAGACACTCTCATCGAGAAACTCAAGCTCAGCGGCCTTTGGGCCATGATGCGTCAGCGGCCTTTCGATGTAGTTCCCGACGACAAGGCAGAGCCGCGAGATATCTTCGTGACTGCTTTCGATTCGGCTCCTCTCGCCGGGAATGTCATTCCCACCCACATAGCTGAATATCTGGAACCGGGGCTCGAAGCTCTCAAGACGCTCACCAAAGGCAATATCTATCTCGCCGTGCGTTCCGGTCAGGGCCTCCGCACAAAAGTAGCAAAGGTCCTCGACATGAAAGGTCCACATCCGGCAGGCAATGCAAGCGTCCAGATAGCGGCGGTAGCACCGATCAATAAGGGAGAGACCGTATGGACTGTAGACGCCGCGACAGTGGCACGTCTCGGAATGCTCCTGAAGAAAGGCTACTGCGACTACAGGGCCGAGGTAGCCATCACTGGACCTGCAGCAGCAAAACCTAAGAAAGTGCTTACCGAAATAGGAGCATCGCTGAAGGATATCCTTAAAGGAGAACTCAAGGAAGGAGAATCCCTCCGCGTCATATCAGGCAATGTGCTTACGGGAGTGAAAACAGATCCTGAGACCGACTTCCTCCGCTTTCCTTACCGCCAGGTGACCATAATAGAAGAAGGAGACAAGGCAGATGAATTCATGGGGTGGGCTTCGATGAATCCCAATAAGTTCAGCATAAAGCGCACCTTCCCGGCATTCCTCAAAGGGCTTGACAAGGCCTTCAATTTCGACGCAAGAATCAAGGGAGGACGCCGTGCCATGATCTTGAGCGGAGAGCTTGACAAGGTATTCCCCCTCGACATCTATCCTGAATATCTGATAAAGGCAATGACCGCCGGCGACTTCGACAGGATGGAGAAGCTCGGCATCTATGAGATCGCCCCGGAAGATTTCGCACTGCCGGAATTCGTAGACACATCCAAGCAGGAGCTTCAGAAACTGACCAGGGAAAGCCTCGAACGCCTCAGGAAAGACAGCTGACAGGACCTCGAACGTGAAATCATTTCTTTCAGAACAATATGAGCAAACTTAAGCAAAAAATCGACAACGTGAAGCCGATGTTTGAGAAAGGAGGCAAATTTCATGCGCTCCACTCAGTCTTCGACGGCTTCTATACATTCCTGTATACGCCTAATGAGACCTCGTCTTCTGGCGTGCATATCCACGACTCCAACGATTCAAAGCGCACCATGATCACCGTGGTGCTCGCCCTGCTCCCCTGCTGCCTCTTCGGCATGTGGAATGTCGGGTATCAGCATCATCTCGCTACGGGAGAATGTGTTGGATTCTTCGAGCAGTTCTTTTATGGACTTTGGGCCGTGCTTCCACAGATTCTTACGGCCTACATAGTCGGTCTTGGCATAGAGTTCATAGTAGCGCAGATGCGCGGACATGAGATTCAGGAAGGCTTCCTCGTATCGGGTATCCTTATTCCCATGATATGCCCTGTCAGCACTCCCTGCTGGATGCTTGCCGTGGCAGTGGCCTTCGCGGTCATATTCGCTAAGGAAGTCTTCGGAGGCACGGGTTACAACTTCCTCAACGTAGCTCTCGTCACCCGCGCTTTCCTTTTCTTCGCATATCCATCCAAAATGAGCGGCGACAGCGTCTTCGTAAGCCTCGGCGACTCCGCTCCAGTAGACGGATATTCCGGAGCGACTCCTCTCGGACAGCTCGCGACCGCTACTCCCGACAATGTTCAGATACTCGGGGTAAACGGTACACCTGTCGACTTCATGGACGTTTTCTGGGGACTTATACCGGGAAGCTGGGGCGAGACATCCACTTTCTGTATCCTTATAGGTGCCGTCATCCTTCTCTGCACAGGAATGGCAAGCTGGAAGATCATGCTTTCAGCACTTGTCGGAGGTCTCGGCATGGCTTGCCTCGGACACGCGGTAGCCAGTCCTGTCTATCCCGTCAGCATGATTGACCCTATCGAGCAGCTCTGCCTTGGCGGCTTCATGTTCGCCATCGTCTTCATGGCCACCGATCCGGTGACAAGCTGCCGCACCGAGACCGGCAAATGGATCTACGGATTCCTTATCGGCGTACTGGCAATGACCATCCGTTTCTACAATACCGGCTATCCAGAAGGCGCGATGCTCGCGGTTCTTCTCATGAACTGCTTCGCCCCGCTTATCGACTGGTGTGTGGTCAACAGCAACATACGTCGCCGCATGAAAAGAATGGCAGTGTGACGGAGTAATAACGCTTAATTCAATCAGATCAAGATGAAAATAAACAAAGAAAACAACGTCTATACGGTGGTGTATGCCGCTGTTCTCGTTGTAGTGGTGGGTTTCGCACTCGCCCTCGTCTATCAGGCGCTCCGCCCGGCTCAGCTTGAGAACATCGCCAACGATACGAAAAAGCAGATCTTAGCGGCCGCACTCATCTATCCGACCGCAGACGAAAGCATTGGCGCACTATACGAATCACATATTAAGGAAAGTTTCTGTGTCGACAGCAAAGGCGCTAAAGTCGAGGGTGTCTCGGCTTTTGACGTTGACATGGCGTCGGAAGTGAAAAAACCTGCTGACGAGCGTGTGCTTCCCGTATTCGTCTGCACTACCGACAAAGGCGTGAAATACATCGTTCCGGTAGCCGGCGCAGGTCTCTGGGGTCCCATCTGGGGCTATATAGCAATGGACGCTGACGGCTCCACCATCTATGGAGCATACTTCGGCCATCAGGGAGAGACTCCGGGTCTGGGCGCCGAGATCGAACGTCCGGCATTCAGCAGCCAGTTTGAGGGTAAATCCATCTTCGGAAGCAACGGCGATTTCGAATCAGTGCTTGTAGTCAAGAAAGGTCAGGAACCTGCAGGACGCGCATATGTAAACGCGGTCAGCGGCGGTACGATCACCAGCCAGGGAGTGCAGAAGATGCTTGCGACATCACTCGAACCCTATACAGCGTTTTTCAAAAACCTTGAAAAGAAATCCTCCTATTAAGAAAGACCATGGGAAATATAAGAAAAAGACTTGAACCACTCATCAATCCGCTGAGCAACGACAATCCCGTGATTGTGCAGATACTCGGCATATGCTCGGCTCTTGCGGTGACAGCGAAGCTGCAGCCGGCTGTAGTGATGACCATATCGGTGCTTGCAGTGCTCGCACTTTCCAACGTGATCATATCGCTGATGCGCAATACAATCCCGACATCCATACGAATCATAGTGCAGCTCGTGGTCGTGGCCGCACTCGTGGTGGTTGTCGACCAGGTGCTCAAGGCATGGAACTATGAGGTCAGCAAACAGCTGTCGGTCTTCATCGGCCTCATCATCACCAACTGCATCATCATGGGTCGCCTCGAGGCGTTCGCGCTTAACAACACTCCGTTCAATTCATTCCTCGACGGCGTAGGCAACGCTCTCGGCTATGGCATCATCCTCGTCATCGTAGCTTTCTTCCGCGAGCTTTTCGGAAGCGGTACGCTCTGGGGATTCCAAGTGATCCCGCAGGCACTATACGACCTCGGCTATCAGAACAACGGCATGATGATCCTTCCGCCGATGGCTTTGATCACTGTGGCTTGCATCATATGGTTTCACAACCGCAAAGCAAAATAATCCGTCTTGCAATAAACTGAAACAGTAACTGAAGATATGGAAAATCTAAATCTGTTTATTAGGTCGATATTCATCGACAACATGATATTCGCCTACTTCTTGGGTATGTGCAGCTTCCTGGCGGTGTCTAAAAACGTCAAGACAGCTTTCGGACTGGGAATCGCCGTGACGTTCGTGCTGACTATCGCGCTCCCTGTGTGCTGGTGCATCAACGAATATATACTTCTGCCCGGATCCCTCTCATGGCTCGGACAGGAATATGCGTCCACCGACCTGAGCTTCCTCGGCCTGATTATGTTCATCGCCGTCATCGCGGCCCTCGTGCAGATCCTTGAGATGGCGATCGAGAAGTACTCCCCTTCCCTCTACGCGAGCCTCGGCATCTTTCTGCCTCTTATCGCGGTCAACTGCGCCATCCTCGGCGGCGTGCTTTTCATGCAGCAGCGTGAGTTCTCCAACGCCTGGACAGCTACCGTCTATGGCGTAGGCTCAGGCATCGGCTGGCTTCTCGCCATTGTGGCGCTTGCCGCCATCCGTGAGAGACTCAACGAGCAGGTAGTGCCCGCGCCTCTGCGCGGCACCGGCATCACTTTCATCATCACGGGCCTCATGGGCATAGCGTTCATGAGCTTCCTCGGTATTAAACTCTAAAATTCAAATGTTATGATTGTTTGGCATAGTGTAATAGCGGCCGCATTGATATTCCTGGTGATGGTGCTTGTGCTTGTGGGGATACTTCTTCTCGCCAAGAGCCGTCTGGTGAAGAGCGGCGACGTGAGCATCAGCATCAACAACGGACAGAAAGTACTGATGACGAAGAGCGGCAAATCACTGCTCATGACTCTCAACGATGCTGGCGTCCACCTTTCGTCGGCCTGCGGCGGAAAGGGATCTTGCGGCCAGTGTAAGTGTCAGGTAGAGAGCGGAGGTGGCGAAATGCTTCCTACAGAAGCAGTCCACTTCACAAGAAAAGAGATAAAAGATCACTGGCGTCTCGGATGCCAGGTCAAGGTCAAGAGCGATATGGAGATCCGTGTCAGCGAAGCTGCCCTCGACGTAAAGGAATGGGAATGCACGGTGATCAGCAACCGCAACGTGGCTACCTTCATCAAGGAGTTTATCGTTGCCCTCCCCCCGGGCGAACACATGAAATTCATCCCCGGCAGCTACGCTCAGATCAGAATCCCAAAATTCTCAATGACCTACGACAAGGACATCGACAAGGCACTGATTGGTCCGGAATATCTTCCGGCATGGGAACAGTTCGGTCTTTTCACCCTCAAATGCACCAACGACGAGGAGACCGTACGTGCGTATTCGATGGCCAACTACCCTGAGGAAGGAGACCGTATCATGCTTACAGTGCGTATCGCCACTCCACCGTTCAAACCGAAACCGCAGGTCGGATTCATGGATGTGCCCCCGGGCATAGCCTCCAGCTATATCTTCACCTTGAAACCAGGCGACAAGGTAATGATGTCAGGACCTTACGGTGACTTCCACCCCATCGTGGATTCCGACAAGGAGATGATCTGGGTCGGCGGCGGCGCCGGCATGGCACCCCTCCGCGCGCAGATCATGTGGCTGACAAAGACACTCAAGACCACAAACCGCCGTATGGACTACTTCTATGGCGCACGCGCCCTCAACGAAGTCTTCTATCTCGACGATTTCCTGCAGCTTGAGAAGGAATTCCCGAATTTCCACTTCCACCTCGCTCTCGACCGCCCCGATCCGGCGGCAGATAAGGCCGGAGTGAAGTATACTCCGGGATTCGTACACAACGTCATGCACGACACTTACCTCAAAGATCATGAATCACCGGAAGAGATCGAATACTATATGTGCGGTCCCGGCCCGATGAGCAACGCGGTCAACAAGATGCTCTACGACCTCGGCGTCGAGCCCGAATCGATCCATTATGATAATTTTGGAGGATAATTTATGTTTTAATGCATTATAAAAACTATGAAGAGAGACAACGAAATATTCGATATCATCGACCGTGAGCACCTTCGCCAGCGCCGCGGCATTGAACTGATAGCAAGCGAGAACTTCGTCAGCGACGAGGTGATGCGCGCGATGGGCAGCTGCCTGACCAATAAGTATGCAGAGGGATATCCCGGGAAACGTTATTATGGCGGCTGCCAGGTTGTGGACGAGGCTGAGAACGTTGCAATAGAACGCGCCAAGAAACTATTTGACGCAGAATGGGTCAACGTTCAGCCCCATTCCGGAGCGCAGGCCAATATGGCGGTGTTCATGGCTTGCCTTCAGCCGGGCGATAAGTTCATGGGTATGGACCTCAGCCATGGCGGTCACCTCAGCCATGGAAGCCCCGTCAACTTCTCAGGACTCGTTTTCGAGCCAATCAGCTACACCGTCAAGGAAGAGGACGGCCGCGTCAACTATGAAGAGATGGAGGAGAAAGCGCGCGCCGAGCGTCCCAAGCTCATAATCGCCGGAGCAAGCGCATATAGCCGCGAATGGGATTATGCACGCATCCGCAAACTCGCCGACGAGATTGGTGCAATATTCATGGTGGATATGGCACACCCTGCAGGTCTTATCGCGGCAGGTCTGCTGGAGAACCCCGTTAAGCACGCTCATATCGTCACCACCACTACCCACAAGACCCTCCGCGGCCCACGTGGAGGCATGATTCTTATGGGCAAGGACTTTGACAATCCCTGGGGTAAGAAGACACCCAAAGGAGAGGTCAAGAAGATGTCGGCGCTTCTCGACAGCGCGGTCTTCCCCGGAGTGCAGGGTGGTCCGCTTGAGCATGTGATAGCCGCAAAGGCAGTTGCCTTCGGCGAAGCTCTCCAACCTGAATGGAAGGAATATGCCCTTCAGGTGCAGAAAAACGCCAAAGTGCTTGCGGATGAACTTTCCAAGCGTGGCTACAAGATCATCTCAAACGGTACGGACAACCATTGCATGCTTGTAGACCTACGCACGAAGTTCCCTGATATGAGCGGTAAGAAAGCAGAGCGAGTGCTTGTGGAGGCTGACATCACTGCCAACAAGAACATGGTGCCCTACGATAGCCGCAGTCCGTTCTTAACTTCAGGCCTACGTTTCGGAACTGCCGCCATCACTACACGCGGCGCCAAGGAAGACCTGATGGTGAAGATAGCCGAACTTATTGACCGAGTTCTCACCAACGCTGACGATGCAGAGGAAATCGCAAGGGTGCGTCAGGAAGTGAACGAGATGATGAACGACTACCCGATGTTCGCTTACTAATTTCTTTAATGCATAATGCATAATGCACAATGCATAATTTCAGTTACAATAAATCAAGCCACGGCACGCGAAACGCCGTGGCTTGATTTTACTTGAGCGTAGCTAATTTTAAATTATGAATTAACTCTAAATTTATGAAGTATTTTATCACTGGAATCGGGACGGATGTTGGGAAAAGCTGGGCTACGGGATGGCTGGCACGCCGATATATGGAAGAGGGCAAGAGCGTCATAACACAGAAGTTCATTCAGACCGGAAATGTCGGATATAGCGAGGATATAGACGTTCACCGGAAGATAATGGGAATGGACAAGACGCAGGAAGACTTAGAGATGGTTACAGCTCCTGAGATCTTCAGCTATCCATGTTCTCCGGACCTTGCGTCCAAGATAGACCAAAGACCTATTGACTTCGAGAAGATTCGGAAAGCGACGGAGATACTTGAATCGAGATACGATGTGGTATTGATAGAGGGCGCAGGAGGCATCATGGTGCCACTCGAAGGAGAATATCTGACAATTGATTACATCAAAGACCAAAAAATTCCGACGATTGTAGTGACCAACGGCCAGTTAGGTTCCATCAACCATACCCTTCTGACCCTCTTCGCCATCGAAAAATACGGTATTGAATTGGCGGAAGTAGTCTACAACCACCACTTCGACAAAGACCCCGTAATCTGCGAGGATACTATTGCCTACTTGCAGTCATATCTCCAAGTCCACTTCCCCACTGCCCATTTTTCCGAAATTACATCGCTATAAAATATTGCCGCCGCTGTCAACAGCGACGGCAATATTTTTTAAATGAATTATTATCATTCAATAATAAAATTCTCAATCCCCTTGATAGAATCAGAAAAATTAACACCTATCTTAAAGATCTTTCTATGATCTGCCTTAAAGGGTATTAGATATCCTTTCTCATAAATTTGCTTCAACGCTTCTTCTGCGGATTTATTTCTTTTGAATTCTATGACATATATATAGTTGCTTGTCTGAATTACAAGAGCAATTCTCCCGGTAGCGGTTTTATATTCAACTTGAGACATAAACCCAAGCAGTTTAAATATCAAAAATATTATATCCTGATAATGCTGCTCAAGATCTACCATTGTAATCGCATCGCTGTTGAAATCTGCATATAAGCTTTGAAGCCTGAACATAAAATCTTCCGCACGGCCTTCATTTACATCCTTATAGAATCTTCCTATAGAAAAAGCTGTCCCTCTGTTAGCTGAAGGGAAATATATCTTCATCAGATCATTGAGGAATCCTCTCTCCACTTCAGCATTTGGATAACCCAAACTGAGAAAACCGGTTAACTGATCGACTTTCTTTATAGTCAAATATCCGGATTGATACAGCAAAGGGATCAACGAATCATCAAACGACAAGGAGACACTTGAAATGTCGCTCGTTGTGACCTCTGTATCATTAAGTTCTTGAAGAGGGAGGTAAGCTGATTTTATCATCTTTACGAGAAACAGTGGAGTGCCGGTCGTAAACCAGAAATCACGTACAGCAAGAGAATCAAGAGCGTTTATAAGGCTGTAGGGATTATATATATCAATCAAATTTTCCGGAGAGAAGTGATATCCATCATAATTTCTTTTCAATATTTCATATACTTCTTCCACCTTCACATTATAGTGAGACGCATACGTTTCTACGCCTGAATTAAAATATGTCTTTAGTTCCTCGGAAGATACACCGCATATAGAGGCATAATTTTGATGAAGCGAAATATCGTTGAGATTATTAAGATCGCTGAAAATACTCAGATGCCCTAATTTAGTGACACCTGTAAGCATGGCAAACTCAATATATTTGTCCATCTTCTTCAAGTTACCATAGACGCTCCTAAGTGTATTTCGGTATGCCTCCTGTTGCTCAAAATTGTCTACCGTATCCAGCAAAGGTTTGTCATACTCATCAATAAGAATTACTACATGAGAGCCTGTCTTATCATAAGCGCCCTTGATTATTTCACCAAACCGTACACCGGATTGTTGGCTTGTCGGCACGACACCAAATTCTCGTTCCCAATTAACAAAAAGTGAATTGAGAACATCATTTAATCCATTAAGGTCGCTATAATCAGTACCCGTCAGATCGATATGCAAAACAGGATATTGCTTCCATTCATGATTATACTCTGTGATTTTAAGACCTTCAAAAAGACCTCTTCTGCCATTGAAATATTCATGGATAGTTGATAGTAGAAGAGACTTTCCAAAACGTCTTGGCCGACTTAGGAAATAATACTTACCACTGTCGACGAGTCGATGAATAAACTCAGTCTTGTCGACATACACAAATCCTCTTTCGCGAATCTCCGAGAAAGACTGGATACCAATCGGATATTTAAGTTTTTCTGCCATTCTAATAATGAGAACAACAATTTCAACCCTAAAGTTATAAAATACCCTTAAAATAAACAAATTCAATAAAACGTTAAAGTAAGGGAGCAGGACGCGCGGGGACTCACGCGGAGCGTGCTGACTACTCTATGTGCCGATTAAAAAACAACAAGAGATGAGAAATATCTGGATAGGCGTAATATTTGCATGTCTCATTTCGGTCTGCTCCTGCGGGGGCGGATCGGGACTTGACATGAGGTTAAAGGAAATCGACAGGCTTTGCGACTCCATACCGGAAGCCGCCATTGACAGCCTTGCAGCAATCGATCAGACCTGTCTCTCGGAGAAAGACCTTAACCGCTATCGGCTTCTATGGATCAAAAGCCGCGACAAAGCGTATGTCGCGCATCGTTCGGATACACTTATCCTTGATGTCATAGACTATTATGATAAGCATCGCGGAGAAGGCCTCTACCCGGAAGCCCTCTACTACGGCGGCCGCGTCTATTCCGACCTCGGCGACCTTCCGACAGCCCTTGAGTTCTTCCAGAAGTCACTCGAGGAAATTCCGGAAGATGATGCTCATCTACACTTCCGAGGCATTGTCCTAGATCAGACAGGACGCCTATTACATACTCTACGCCTCGATTCCGCAGCCATTAAGTATCTTGAGAAGTCACTTGTAGTAAATACAAACAAGGATAAAGACTTTTACAATATTGCATTTACCCATAGCCTACTCTCCGGATCCTATATTGGAATTAAAAACTATCGGAAAGCAAGAGAACATATGGATAGCGCTTTGAAATTGTCCACTTTCCTCTCAAAAGAAGATAGTCTTACAATTCTTACCTCCTTTGCAAGAATGCTCCTATATGAGAAGAAAATCGAATCTGCCTTAGATGTTATTCGTCCCCTTCCATCTATTGTCGATTCAATTACCACTCCTTTCTGTTTAGCCACCGCAGCTCAGATATATTCTGAAGCAGGCATACCAGACACAGCATATATCTATGCTCGCCAATTGACACGGCTACACGCACCATATAATAAGAGAATAGGTTATAAAGTAATTTTCTCAGATAAGCTTAGGAACTATGTTCCCAAAGATACATTAATGATATTAATGCTTATTACAAGAAATGCGTTGAAGATTATCTTGATATCCTTGAAGCGGAACAAGCTATTATACAAAATTCTCGCTTCAATTATTCGACACATGTCAAAGAAAGAGCTAAAGCTGAAAGAACATTACACGAATACCGAACAGCATTTATTATTTCAGTATCAATTTTAACCATTTTACTGCTAATCGTACTCCTCACTATAGTATTTCACAAATTCATACGAGTTAGGAAAGAATCAAAATTCATGGAGATTCTAAACATCTCTGAAAGCCTAAAAAACGAGACTAATCAACCTAATCAAATTATATACGAAGAAAATGTGTTAAATGAATCTTCTTCAGAAGTTGAGAGTGACTACGCTGAGATCAAAAAATCACTTCTGCATAAGATGGAGGAGATTAAAAATAATAAGCCTGAATATCTCATTGATCAAGCAATCGTAAACTCTGAGGTGTATAAAGAACTCATGGATAAAATCAAGACCGAAAAATGTATAGCCGACTCAGAAAATATATGGGATAGAATAGAAGTACTTTTAGAAACAGTATCGCCAGGTTTTTTCAAGAGGCTTGACATTCTGACTGAAGGTAACATTACTCCTTCCGAGCGTAAAGTTGCAATACTGATGAAGTTCGGTATTACCCCTATGAATATTTCAAAATTATTGGCACGCGGAAGAAATACAATTTCCACTCAAAGAAGGTCTCTTGCAAATAAAATCTCAGAAGATAAAATGCCTCTCGATGCATTAGACAAGCTAATTATCACATTATAAATATTTTATACAATTCATTATCACCCTATAGAATTGTCTCGGATATGTTCTAATATCTTTAACGAACACATTTCGAACACATTTCGAACAAAATTATTCTGCCTTTTTCATGTCTGATATATAACTTTGCAACATGAAAAAGATATTATTGATATTATTTGCCGCGACATTTAGTTTATGGCATTTTGAAACTATTGCGAAGTCTGAAACTACAGACATCGCATTGGAAGCAGAAGAACCCGATAGAAGTGTAGACCCAAGCAAGGGACGTCGGATCCCAGCCGCCCCTGTCATCTGTACGATAGATTTCGAAAATCATCGTATAGCCACGTCTATCCCTTACGCAATCACAGCTTATGAGCTGTGGGATGAAGAGGGGGAATCACTTATTGTGTCATACACGAGTGACTATGACTTTGTAGAGTTTATGGACAATACAACAGGCGTATTCCAGCTTCGTCTTATCACTGATGCGAGAATGAATACCTACACCTGTACGTATGTTTTGGTGTCATAGGACTTATTGCTCTACTTATAATGGTAGTACTTCTATACGTAGGATATAGACACTATCGAGACAATACAAAATTCACTGTGTTGGCATCAATTTTGACTATAGGGATAATAAGTATATTCTCTTACCCTTTTAGCTATCCATATGTTTATGTCATATTGTCGATTGGCTTTAGCATATTATATAAAAATCATCTAAAATTTTACATAAAACATGCTATTTTTTCATCCATACCTTTAACAATAATTCCTCTGGGGGTGTTAATCAGTTTAAGATCATTCGAATATATTCAGGCTGTACATCTTTGGAAAAATGCTTACGAAGAACGTAGTCTCACTTTGTATTCGAACGCCAACAAAACCTTACAATCAAATCCTTACTTTCTATATAATTACTCGTCTGTGTTGTACGATTTAGACCTTATTACTGAAAGTTATAGGATTGCTATGAGTTGTAAACAATTAATGGCAAGTTATGATCTGGAACTTCTTTTAGGAGAAATAAATCAAAAGAAAGGTGATTATAAGGCTGCCGAAGCCCATTACATGAATGCTAAAGATATGTGTCCTTGCAGATTTGTTCCTCATTATTTGCTTATGTGCTTATATCAACAAACAAAGGATAAGGATAAAGAACTTGCGATCGCCTCAAGCATTGTTTGCAAACCTATTAAGATACCATCTAAAGATGTATCAAAGATTAGAATTCGTGCAAGATCGGTACTTGAATCTCAGGGTGATCTCAAGAATGAAGAACTGTAAATTAGTCAACCTCAAGTTTAACTAAAATAAGTGCCTATGAAAAAAAACAATTAAAGATCTATTTCACCCTCTCTTTTTAGTAAAAAAAATTATACAAAACAAATAACCAAAACGTATGAAAAAAATCTTATTATTTTTTCTTCTTACTATAATGATTGTAGGAGGATGCCAGAATGATGATTTTTACGAGAATCGTCACGATGACAGGCAATTTCTTTCATTACCTGCAAATACGGACTTCTCATCTCTTGAAGACTCTGACATGGACATCATTAAGTTAGCAATAGGAAGAATTCGAATAATTGCGAATGAAGATGGGAAACTATCAGCCTATCCTCAGCATGCAGCAGAAGCAAATAATATACCAGTATTATAAATAAGAGATATGGGAAAATTTCCGTTCATTCTTTCAATCATAATTCTATTTTCTCAGGTTGCCGTTTCAGCAGAGAATTATGTACCAGACACGAAACGAATTATCTATTGGTGTGAGTTAGGTGAAAAGTTATCTAAAGGAGAAAGTTTGGAAAATTATATCTCATCCTTGGATTCACTTGATATATTTTTCACTCCGCCTAAAAATTTCAAATTGATAGCCAGAACAAATGAGAAATCCGGGGTGATTTTCTCGCCAAATTTGAAGTATAGATCCCAATATTATGATGGTATTGTTGGAGCAAGTCTTATTGGCCCGGCTTTTGAAAGTAGTTCGAGGGACGCGTTAATTTTATATCCCGTGGCAATTGATGCATTTGGAATCTCTCCGGACTACTTGGTTGAATCGGAACTAATCTCAGCTCTCAGTAATGACTCAATCAATATTTCGTCTTTGATCAAGATCTCAAGCAACTCTGAAATAAATAATGCAGATCATGTTATTGTTTATGAATTTGAAACTTCTGAATCTCAATGGAATGACTATAAACATTGTGTAGGATTAGCATTGAGAAAGAAGAATCACTTTGCTTTCCCCATAAAAATATTACTTAATGACAAAGGTCTTCAGGAGAAAGAAAAATACATTGATATAGCATTGAAAAGCATTAATTTTGGATCTAATCCAAAAAATGAATGGATTGAATTAGAGAAGAAAGTTCGAGATGATGAAGGCGTTTTCCCTATGAAAAAAAGCCCAAGATGCACTCATAATAATTGACATAGAGTTCTTAAAACACATAAAGAGGAGGTGTACATAACGCTCCTCTTTATCTTATATACAGTAACCGTACCAAACTCCGCGAGATATCTGGGCCGTTTGACTAATTTTATGGACCACACGTTCATGCACTCCCAAAAGGATTATATTATAATCAAATAATGGTAGCGAAATATCTAATGAATCTCCTTATATTTATCTGTGATCATAGAGCAGTCACCAACAGGATAAGTGGCCGATAAGTGAGACAAGTGGGTAATTCTGAAAGTTTGCAGGAAACTCCAGCTGTTTTGATTTCGGCTGCGACTGCCCGATCCCGACGGGGGGAGACGCCAGTGAGGTGGAGATGCATCAGCATTTCTCTTGATGACTTAAAGGTCAGTTTCCTCTCCCAGTCATCTATAATTACACCGGGAATGGCTCCGTATTCTTCCGCCGTGTGGTAGATAATCGGTGACGGACGCAGTGCATCGAGTTCCTTTAGGTTGCCTTTGACGAAAGTCGACAGGATGGCTATACCGCCGGGATTGAGATGGTGTCTAACTGTGGAGATGAAGCGGACCGGATCGGCAAACCACTGGATGGTGGAGGCACTGAGGATAATGTCAAACTTCTTATCTGTTTCTTCCATCCATACCTCTGCATCAGACTTTACATAAAGCTCTTCCTCAGCAGCTCCGAACACCGGCATTTCCGTCAGGTCGACATATGTGGCCTTTCCAGGGGTAAGGATCCTGCGCCATTCTTCAGTCAGGAGGCCATTACCGGTTCCGATCTCAAGAAGAGATATGTTTTCTGAATTTGATTCCAACAGGAAAGAACCGAGTTTTTCACATATCCTGTCGCAAATCTCTTTCTGCACTACAGCATTCTCATTATAGCTTTTGCTTGCACGAGAAAAGCCCTCTCCTATCGCTTTAGTATCAGGTAGACATTCCAGGATAATCGAAGCCAAATCCACGGCATGCGGTGCATTTAGAAAGACAGTCTCGGTCTCTCCGCAACTATCCCAAAAAGACTGAAGATTTTTCGGCGGAAAGATTCTGTCATTCTCCGCAATATAGGCTCTGTCAAATTTCATTCGCCCTGAGCCGGAATCAATCTTTCCGGAATAATTTCTGATAGCCCGCAGTTCATCTTTCAGGAATGTGATATCGGGATTTTCAAGAAGTCGGAATTTTATGGATTCATAAGTGGCCTTGTCTCCTGCCATACGGAGATGGAATTTCATTAGCGACCTTTCGCTGAGACTGTCAAGAGTGCCGGAATATACCGACTCAGGAATGCCGAAATCATCCGATACCGGCGACTGACTTCCGCATATGGCTATTCGCACAGCAGCATGTACGTTGCATAAAGATGCCGCCGCAACACCAAGAGAATAGGCGAACATATAGACAGTGGAATACTGCGAAGGGATGGGTGGCATCGACATGTCGCGGTAATCACTTACCACGGCGGTGTCCCATCCATCGGCTACACAGTCATTATAATACCGGGCATCGGTAGACCACCCGGCAAATATAAGTATGAGGCGCGTCGCCGCGCCTCTCTTAATGAATTCTATCTTCACTACTGGTAAATTTCTTTTAGAAGAAGTAAGCCAGATTCACTCTGAAACCGTCGGCTCGGGCTGAGAGGTTTTCGAGCTTGACCGTCCTTGTGGCGTAGCTGAGACCCCAGAGGTAGCCGACTGAAACCTGCAGTTTCTGGAACAGCTCGCAACCGAGTCCGAAGTCAAGAGAAACAGTACCTACCGGCTGCTCGAGAGCCTTGCAGTTGCCGGCCACATTGAAACTGAATACCGGACCTGCATACGCAAGCGGAGCTATGATCTCCTCCACGCCTTCAAGACGCGTATACTTGAACCGGAGGTGAAGGGGAATGTTGATGGTGTGGAGTGTGACGTTGTCGTTGCCGAAACCATCAGCATTCCATATCTTCCACTGGCCGAAATTCACTTTCGCACTCCTCATGCCGTAGGTCAGTCCGGCGTCGACACCGAAACCGATGCCCGGAATCATAATCTCAGTCATGATTCCGGCATCCACTCCGGTGCGTAGATGAGTCTCAAGAAGAGGCTCCTTCCAATGGAATGTATTGAAATTTACGCTTGCAGTAGGGCCCCAACGGAGTTCTGCGTTCGCTCCCAAGCCACACACAAGGGCGATCAGGGCCAAAACAAGTTTCTTCATCAAATATTTTTTTTAGAAAAGATAAGCGGCTGTGATAGTCCAGTAATTTTTCTTCACCTTGAGGTCTGTGGTGTTCAAATCAGCTCCGGTGATGAAATTTGTCTTGTCTACGATATTGTTGATACCAAAGCAGTATCCGGCCTCAATCTGGAGATGGCGAAGGAGCTCGACGCCGATACCTACGTTCCAGCCTACTTCGCATGTTCTTGTCTTGATGTCATTCAGGGTCTGCTTATTGAGCGCGAAAAGGAAGTCCGGACCGGTATAGATGATTGGAGAGATGACCTTTCCTACCACGGGAAGACCGATTTTCCACTTGAGGTTGATAGGAATATCAAGGAAGTTCTTGTTATCGTATATGGAGTTATTATCCACGTTCTGGCGCGCATAGAGCAGCGAGGCATCTGCACCGATGTTGACGATTGGAATCGTGAACTCGGCCATTACACCTGCCATCCATCCTGCCCGGTTGCCCGGATCTGTCAACTGGGATGTAGCGTCGCCAAGATTCTTGATCTTATAGTCGAGATTGTTGATGTTCATACCGGCCTTTACGCCGAAACGGAAATCAGCCGAAGCATATCCGAATGAGAAGATGGCTACAAGCGCCACCAGAAGAGCTTTGTGGAATGTCTTCATAATTGCTTTGGTTTGAGTTAATAACTGTTTCAAGTTTAGCGCTTGCAAAAGACAGTGAGGCAGTCGGAGAAGACGCCGTTCCCGATTTTTGCAGATGCAAAGTTAATAAAATTCTTGAACAAGTCAAAAAAAAATTGTATCTTTGCATCGTTTTTCAACTTTTGAAGCAGCTCCCACCTAACGGGACACCTTACATCGAATGAACATTTCCATTTCAAAACAGCAACTTGCCGCCCTCCCTCCTGCACAATTTCCGGGTAAAATCGTCGTGGTAGACACTACGGCGGGAGTCGATGATGCAGTCAAGCATTTGCGCGAGGCTGATTTGATCGGATTCGATACCGAAACGAAGCCCTCGTTCAAAAAAGGACAGACCTACAACGTAGCACTTCTGCAGCTGTCTGCTCCGGACACATGTTTTCTCTTCCGCCTAAACAAAATAGGAATGCCTGAGCCGCTGAGGCTCCTTCTTGAGGATAAAGACAAACTCAAGGTGGGACTCTCGATACATGACGACTTCCGCAACCTCAACAAGACATACCCCTTCGAACCCGCAGGATTCGTAGAGCTTCAGGATTACGTCACTCAGTGGGACATAATCGACAAGAGCCTGTCAAAACTTTACGGCATCCTCTTCGGCCGGCGCCTCTCGAAGTCGCAACGACTCTCAAACTGGGAGGCCGAACAATTAGCCGATGCTCAGAAACATTACGCCGCCCTCGACGCCCTCGCCTGCATACACATCTACAGATATCTGAACGACGGCAACTTCAATCCCCTAACCTCTCCCTATCAGGTGGAACCCGAAGAGGCCTGACAGAATTCCTAAAGATTCAAGCTATGAGAAAATACAAATATATCTGGCTGCCCACACTTCTGGCCGTCTACTTCCTTTTCATGACCTTCTATTTTGGAACAGACCTTCTGCGACAGGGAGAGACCACAAGATTCTGGCTTACCGTAGGAGCGGAGCTCGCGGTGCTGACCGCCCTCGCTTTCTTCCTGAAGAGGCGGGAGAGACTGCGCATGGAGAGGGAGAAGGACATCGCAGACACGTCTCGCGACAGATATAAGAAGCTATGAAGATATACGAAGACATTCTCGAGACGCTCAAAAAGGAGCACAGGTTGCGGAGTATCCCTGAATCGCAGCATGGCCTTGACCTGATCAGCAACGACTATATGGGTCTGGGAACTTCCAACACGGCATCGGCCTCCCGCCTGCTTCAGCGCGACCAGACCGAACACCTCCGGCTTGAAAGGTGCCTTGATGCCCTTTACGGCAAACGCACGCTGCTCATGAATTCCGGCTATCATGCCAATGTCGGAGCCCTGTCCGCTCTGTCAGTACCGGGAACTCTCATCGTGAGCGACAAACTCATACACGCATCGATGATCGACGGAATAAGGCTCGGAAGCGGAGACACCGCCCGCTTCACGCACAATGACATGACTATGCTTAGGAAAATACTTGCGAAAAAGGCATCGCAATATAAGGCTGTCATCATCGCTGTCGAGTCGGTATACAGCATGGACGGTGACCTTGCTCCGCTAAATGAGCTTGTGGAAATCAAACGAGAGTATCCGAATGTCTTGCTTTACGTAGACGAGGCACATGCATTTGGAGTTTTCGGTAATCAAGGACTCGGACTTTCTGAGGAACTCGGTCTGCTTTCAGAAATCGATATAATTATTGTTACGCTTGGCAAGGCGACAGCGGGATACGGAGCTTTCATCGCTACATCGGAGACGCTACACTCCTATTTCATCAACTGCGCGCGAAGCTTCATCTTCTCTACGGCCCTTCCTCCTTCGATGATAGCCTGGAATGCCATGATGATCGAGAAGCTGCTCGGGATGGAAGAGGAACGCCGGCAACTCAACGAGCTGTCGGCGTGGTTTCGTAAGGAAGTGGAGGCAATCACCGGAAGGGAGTGCCAGAGCCGAAGCCAGATCATACCGATACATGCGGGAAGCGCTGACAAAGCCATCGAGATGGCTTCCGCGCTTAGAGACGCGGGGATAGACGCACTCCCTATCAGACGTCCTACTGTAGCGGCCGGAACCGAACGACTACGTCTGTCGCTGTCGGCGGGAATGACAAAAGATGATCTTATCCCGGTGCTTGCGGCAATGAGGTATGCAATAAATTGATATACAATCAGCCAGAAGCGGACGCACGAGCCGTACGTCCCTACTTTTTCGAGCCGTGTGGCCTCGCTTTTAACTAAATTTATGTAGTGTAAGAGAGCCGGATGGGTCAAGGATGGCGTAGGAGAAGGTCTTTATCCATTCACCGAGTACGGTTAGGTCGCAGTCTGGAGATAGCTCGATCTGCTTCAGGATGTGGAGATGGCCATAGATGAAATGAGTGATATCGGGATGTTCGGCCAGATACCCTTTTGAGAACGTCTCGAGTTTGTCGAGAAGCGGATGCCATTCCTGCCCGGCCTCACGCCCCGTCTCGCGGCTATGGCGGCTCCATCTGTAGGCGAACGGGACTGTCCATCTCGGATGAATACCGGAATAGAAGAACTGACATATTTTTGAGCGGAACATGGAGCGGATAAACCTGAAGCTCCAAGGGTGCTCACCCACTCCGTCGCCATGGGCCATATACACTTTCCGGCCATATATTTCCTCTATGAGAGATCCGTCGATCACCCTTACTCCGAGTTCATTGGGAATATAGTCGAAAATCCATATGTCGTGATTGCCTATCAGCCACGTTATCTTGACTCCGGAGTCGGACAGTTCCGCGAGCTTGCCGAAAAACCGTACGAAGCCTCTCGGAACGACATACCGGTATTCATACCAATAGTCGAGAACGTCACCCAGCAGATAGATCGCTTCTGCATCATGCTTTATCGCGTCGAGAAACGACACGACGCGCTTCTCCGCCTCACGCGAGTCGGAGAAATACGGCGCACCAAGGTGCAGGTCGCTCAAGAAATAGGTTCTCACAGGAAACCGAGTTCGAGTTTTGCCTCTTCCGACATCATCGACTGGTCCCATACGGGATCAAAGACGAGACGGAGGTCTACTTTCTCCGGACCCTTTATGCTTACGAGTTTCTGACGTACATCCTCCAGGATGAAATCGGCCGCCGGACAGCTTGGAGCCGTCAGCGTCATGTCTACATGCAGTGTCTTTGTATCGACCTCATAGTCGATCTTGTATATCAGTCCGAGGTCGTAGACATTGACCGGGATCTCGGGATCGAAGACTGTGCGGAGCATCTCAATGGCCTTTTCCGTGATGCGGAGCTCTTCTGCGGTCTTCTCCTCCATACTGTTTTTTTCTTCTATATTTTCCATTTTCAATAAACTCTTTAACTTTGAAACAATCTGCTAAATACAATAGTTTCCTTGTTACTATTTTAAATACCATGAAGTGCCTCTCCGAGGCTACAGTGCCTTTTCATTTGAAGTCCCCGGACTGAAGTCCGGGGTTATTTCATAATTGTCAGGTCTCCGACCTGACAAGATTAGTTGTGGATTCGTCGAAGGATTTTGATCAGTTTTCTCGCAAGAATGCGCACCTGTTCGTCGCTGACCGCGAGATAAGGTGGCATCAGATAGGCATTGTGGGCGAATGGGCGAATCCATACACCTTCCTCCACACACATCTTCTGGAATTCACCCAGCCACGTGATGTATTCATGCAGCTCTATGACTCCGATTCCACCGAGCACCCTTACCTCTTTTACAAACGGAAGGTCTGCCGCCGGAGCCAGCTCCTCTTTCAGGACAGCTTCGATTTCCCGGATTCTCTTCTGCCAGGGACTTTCGAGAAGCAGACGGGTGCTTGCCAAAGCTACTGCACAAGCAAGCGGATTTCCCATGAATGTCGGTCCGTGCATGATGCATCCGGCATCGCTCGATGAAATCATCTCCGCAACTTTCTCAGAAGTGGCGACGGCGGAAAAGGTCATATATCCCCCGGTAAGAGCCTTTCCGATAAGCATTATGTCGGGTTCCACTCCGGCGTGTTCCCAAGCGAAGAGTTTTCCCGTACGTCCGAAACCGGTAGCGATCTCGTCGAAAATGAGCAGTATTCCTCTCTCATCGCATTCCTTACGAAGCTCGCGGAGATACTGCGGGTGATAGAATCTCATTCCGCCTGCACCCTGCACTATCGGCTCAAGTATGACCGCCGCTATGGTATCGCCATGTTCTTCCAGAATCTTTCTCATAGGCTCGAAATCGTCCGGATTCCATTCGTCATGAAATCCGCATTGCGGAGCGTCGGCGAAGAAACGAACCGGAAGAGCAGGACCGAAGGCTCCATGCATGCCGGTCACCGGATCGCAGACCGACATTGCGTTCCAGGTATCGCCGTGATAGCCACTCTTGATCGTGGCGAAATTCGTACGTTTAGGATCATTCTGAGCCTGCACTGCCATCTTCATGGCGACTTCCGTAGCTACGGAACCGGAATCGGCAAAGAAGATTCGGTTCATCGAAGGAGGAAGAATGTCGAGGAGGAGTTTACCGAGGTCGATTGCCGGCTGATGGGTAAGTCCACCAAACATCACATGACTCATATTGCGTGTCTGGTCCTCGATCGCCTTATTGAGAACAGGATGGTTGTAGCCATGTATGACGCACCACCATGAAGACATACCGTCGATAAGCTCGCGACCGTCGGAGAGGGTGATGACTGCGCCGTCGGCATGGTCTACCTTGTAGGTGGGAAGAGGATTGTGGGTAGAGGTATATGGATGCCAGAGATGGTCTCTGTCGAATGGATCGTTAATCATATCAAAGATTTTTACACTGCAAAATTACAAAAATTAATTGAGAATCGAGAATTGAGAATTGAGAATTTAAAAGCAAAAAGGGCCTAACCACCACGGTCCGGCCCAATTTATGAGTTTCTACAGGTAAAAAATCTTAAGGTAAAAAGATTGTTTAGATTCTGAGTGCAAAGATAAGGTAAAAATTCTCTTCCTCCAAATTATTTTTGACAAAATGTCACAAATATGTTGCATAACATATAAATCGACCTACATTTTGACATTTCAACCTCAAAAATATGTGCAATTTTATCAAAAATATGTTCTACAACATAAAAAAATAATTGAAGTCATAGTTTACGACATTTTCATCTTATCCTCTGTAAAACTCCACTTTATTCAGAGCGGAGATGGTCAACGGGATTGCTGCGGGCTACCCGAAGAGTATTCACCACTACAACCACCATGATCAGCAGAAGCAAGAAGAAAAGACATGCTATCATGCTCAGCGGCGATAAGGATACCCTATCAGTGAACTGCGACAGCCAACGCTGACCTATTACCATCGCCAGCGCACCTCCGACAACAAGTGACGGAAGGGCCACCTTCAACACATCGATGCAGAATAGACGGACTATCTTCCACGCATCCGTTCCATTTACTTTCCGGATAGCTATCTCCTTAGCCCGTCGGTTTACCTCGTCGGCAACATAACCTATGAGTCCTATGAGTGCAATAAGAATGATAGCTATTCCGACAACCATCACTGACATCCCGAACTTCCTGATACCGCTCCGCTTCGCATCGATTCTCATCTTGTAAGGGGTAATGTAAATTTCGTCGCCGTCATTAATGGAATCAAGCACCTTCTGGGCTGCAGAAAGATTCTCAGGAGTGAGTTCGGTAAAGCGGATGAAGATATTCCCCCTCACTTTTTTAGAAGGGAAGAAAACACCCGCTCTATTATCAATATTGTCACTTTCAAAACCGCCTTTATGTATATTGCCTACAACACCTACAATTGTAAAAGGCCGTGTCCAGTCTCCATGACCGGTGATGTAGAATTTCTGTCCAACTAAGTCAGTGTCGGTCACACCGAAAATCTTATGAAACACGTCTATCATACGCTCCTCCACAATGACTTCATTGACAGTGGTATCGGCGTTCTCACTAAAGTTCTTGCCTTGGACAAAGGGTATTCCGAAGACTTCAAAAAGCTCAGGATTTGTAAACTCCATATCCCCGATATTCACATTATCGTCCTGCCGCCCCTCCGTCCATAAGTTATTGCCGCTTGGCCACGCTGTAGGATCATTATTAGCACTTGCCACTTGCTCTATGAATGGCTGTTTCATCAATTCTTCCATCACCGTTGACGTTTTCTCGTCAGACATTGGATATCTGTAGAACATGCCAACATTCTCATACTCAAGGCCCATGTCAAGGTTTCCAATCATATTGTATTGCCGACCTATCAGGACAAGGAGGCACAAGACAAGACCGGTTGCCAAAAACTGCACTGCGAGTAACGCAAGTTTCCATATCCTCCGTCCATGAACGGCGGGTCGGAATGCCTGCGCCACCGGTGTCCGACTATACATCACCGAAGGAATAATACCTGTGATTATCATCAAGCCGAGACATACAAGTCCTTCCACAAGCCATACTTTTCCTGTCGAGAACAGTTCCTTAGGAGAGTATCCAAGCAACTCCTTGCATAGGTCTGAGAAGCAGAAAGCAAGGAGAATAGCGAGTCCCAAGGAAATAAGCAGGAAAAAGAAGCTTTCACCCATAATCCTCAGGAATATCGACTTACGTCCGGTTCCGAAACACTTTCTTATGGCCATCTCCTTTCCACGGGCGGCCAACTGGCCAATGACAATGAGCAGGTAGTTAAGCCCCGCACACATCAGCATTACCAGCGCCAACATTCCGAGCATCCACGACATTGTCTTCACTCCGTCCTGACTTGCATATGCTCCAGCCATAGGACGAGCCCACATCTTGAAATCAAGTACCGTAAATGCTTCCTCTTCATCTATCACCGACTTCAGATGATCCACCATCATAGCACTCACTTCTTCTGGATCAGAACCTTCTGAAAGAAGCATATAACTTGAATATCTATCATTGCCAAGAAGATTCTCACTGCCATCAAACATGAATTTCCCTATGGTCGGAAGGGAAAGATATACAGCATTCTTCATCGTGGAGTTTAGAGGATAATCCTCATATACTCCTCCTATAGTCGCCATATATTCGTCTCCCCATTCCACGACTGAAAACCTCTTTCCTATGACGTCGCCTTCAATCTTATCCGCTAAGGATCGTGGAATCATGACTTGGTCTTCAACTGCCAATACTTCATGCGGATCTCCGAGGATCACAGGAGTCTTCAATACATCAAACAGACACGTATCTGACAATGTCACATACGGAATATCAAACTTCCTGCCGTCTTCAAGTTTCAATACTGCCTCGTCAGTAAGTACTGTAAACCGGGTTGCTTTCTCAATCTGGGAAATATTACGCTGAAGTTCGGGAGCAGATCCTCCGGGAGTCATTTGATATTCCCTGTATTCTCCGTTCTGGACTACACTCTCGGTAAGTCGATAGATACGGTCGATATTCGGAAAGAACGAATCATAGCTCTGCTCGAAATAGATCTTAGCCACAAGAAGGAATCCCACCGCCAGCCCGACCGTAAGGCAGAGAATCTTAATGAGGTTCCGACGCAAGTCGGACGTAAAGAACTTAAACATGGCTTTAGATCATTTGAAGGTTATCTACAATCTGGCCGTCATAGAGATTGATGATGCGGTCTGCTACAGCCGCATCCCTGTGGGAATGCGTCACCATCACGATCGTGGCACCCTCCTTGTGAAGTTCACCGAGAAGCTCCATCACCTCGGCACCGTTTTTGGAGTCAAGGTTGCCGGTTGGTTCGTCGGCAAGTATGAGCCCTGGCTTCCCTACAATCGCCCTCGCTATCGCGGCGCGCTGCTGCTGGCCACCCGAAAGCTGCGACGGATAGTGCTTGGCTCTGTGGGCTATTCCCATACGTCCTAAAGCATCGTCCACACGCTTGTTTTTCTCATCGCGCGAAAGAGGAAGATTATTGAGAGGTAGCATTACATTATCCCTGACAGTCATCGTGTCGATAAGGTTGAACGACTGGAATATGAAACCTATTCTCCCCTTGCGGTATTCAGTGCGCCCGCTTTCCTTAAGTCCTCCCACTTCCTGGCCATCAAGCAAGTAGCTTCCGGATGTCGGATTGTCAAGGAGACCGAGAATATTGAGCAGGGTTGATTTGCCACATCCTGAAGGACCCATGATGGCTACGAATTCACCGTCGCCTATAGAGAGGGATACATCGTTAAGTGCTACGGTCTGTACTGTATCAGACCTGAATATCTTCTTGAGATTTTCGATTTGGATGTTCATAATTGTAGAATTGTCATTTATCTGTTTATCTTGATATATCTTGTTATTGAAAGTATTAATTAATCATTGATCATTGATCATTAATCATTGATGGAAAGCCTGTCCGCTTCGCCGAAGTCGGAATATGAGCTGACGATCACTTTTTCGCCGGGACTGAGACCTTCGAGCACTTCGTAATACTTAGGATTGCGACGTCCAAGCTTGATGACCCTTTTTTCAGCGCTCTTTCCGTCAGGCGACACCACATAGACGTATTTACCTCCCGAACTCTGGAAGAAGCTCCCCTTGTCTATCATCACAGCCTTCACAGGGCTTCCAAGCTGTATGTCGACGGGATAAGACTGCCCTACCCTCGGTTTCTCCGGCACACTTCCCGTGATGGCGAGATCGGCCTTAAACTGTCCGTCGACGACCTCGGGATATACCTTAGCCACTGTCACCTCGAATTCCCTGCCTTGACGGCTCGCCTTTCCGGAGAGTCCGGGTTCAATGCGGTCGATGTAATGCTCGTCGATCTGTACCGACAGTTTATAGTTGTCGAGTATATTTATCTGTCCTACCTGCTGACCCGCCGATATGTTCTGCCCGATCTCCGCTGTCAGACTTCCGAGCTGACCGCTGTGGGTAGCCTTGACGTTGAGGTTGTCGGCGCGCTGGCGTACGAGCATAAAGTTTTCCTGCATATTGTGCAGACTCTCGCGCATCATCGCCACCTGAACAGAACGATAGGCGGAATCCTGACGAAGACGGTCTTCGAGAAGATTGAGGTTTTCCTTTGCCAGTTCATAGTCTTCCTTAGCTGTCAGGTACTGTTCACGTGATGTGAGGTTCTCATCAAGAAGAGACTTCTGCTGGTCTGCCACACGACGCTTGCGGTTGAGCTCTGTTCTGGCGGCAAGTATGTCGCGCTTCACCTGCAGGCGTTCCTTCTCCATTGCAAGCTCAGTATCACGCAGCATGTTCTGTCTTTCCGCCAGCTGCGATTCCGAGTCGAGAATCTGCTGTCGGAGCAAAGGATTGCGAAGTGTAAGGATAACATCGCCTTCATTAACCATAGCGCCCTCCTCCAACAGCTTCTGCTCCACGATACCGGTTTCAAGCGCTGACACCTGCACTACGAAGCCTGTCTCCACCTTGCCGGAAAGGTGAATGTAGTCGTTGAATTCACCTTCTGTCACTTCTCGCACCATCAGATTGCGCGAATCCGCATTATAGCTGCTGGTACGCGAAGCTATCATCGCCCATCCTATAGCTGTCAGAACCGCGATGCCGAGCATTGCCGGGATGAAGAATTTACGAAGCTGGGGATTCTTTCGTTTTATTTCAGTGTCCATGTTTGTTTTTGTGTTTATTGGTTGTTGATTTTTTCATGATTTATCATGATGCAGCTTGATATATCATGATAAATCATGAATTTTTTATTTAATCAATGGATATCCCTGATAGTATCTAAGGGTTATTTCCGTTATGATTCGCTGGATCTTTTTCCCTGTCAGGTTGGCTTGTGCCTGAGCGAGTTTTGAGGAGGAAGTATATAATTCAATCGCCGATACTGCACCCAATTCATATTTCCGTCGCATCGCTTTGTAGGCGAGGTTTTCGGCTTCCAGCCGACTTGTAGCTGCCGCCAGTTCTTCCTTTGCAGCTTCATGATCGAGCCGGGCTTCCTCAGCTGACTGATCAATCCGATATCGTGTCTGCTCAAGTCTGACCTCATTTTCCCGCAACTGAATGGTTGCCTTTTTTACTCGGTTGCGCGTGGATAGTCCGTCGAAGATCGGGAAGGAGAACGAAAGACCTAAGTACTCACCCATATTATCTCTAAACTGACGGGAAAAGGTTGGGAACTCAGCCTGCATGCCAATCATTCTGTAGTATGAGGTAGAGATTCCGGCATTGAACGAGATACGCGGACTGTAGCCACCCTTTGCCGCACGCAGATACATTCTGCTTTCCTTGACGGCAATCTGTGCCTCCTCGATTTCCGGCAATGTGCGCACCTCTGCACAGCTCCATTCAATTTCAGTGCGATCATCTATTGACAGCGGGATATCTGAAAGCGGCATTCCCATTGATGTCTTTAGGGTTAGGTCAGCTTTTTTCAGGAGGTTTCGTTGATTGGTGAGTTCATAGATGTCGGCAGCAACAATGGCTTCGAGTTCTGCGACATCGGCGCCGCTCTTGGTGCCGAGTTCAAGCGATTTCCGAACAGCCTCAAGGTCGGTGGAATCGCGGCTCAGCTGGCTTTCCATCTGCGCCACCATCGCGCGGCAATAAGAGATGTTGTAGAAACCTTTTATCACTTCAAGAGAGATTCGGTCTTGCTCTACAAACCGCGCTTTCTTCTTTCGGAGTTCAGCCGCCTTTAAAGCCTTCTGATTGTTGATACGCACAAGACCGTCGAAGAGCGGAAGCGACATCTCAAGACCGAACCCGGTTCCAAGGGTTTTCTTATTGTCGTAGGTGTTGGTCTCAGGGTCGATGTTTCTACCGAAACTAAGGCTGCCGCTGCTTCCGATACTGATGTAAGGCATAAGGTCGGCTGCGCCAATTCTTTTGTCGGCTGCGGCGGTTTCAGCCTCCAGGCGGCTTAGACGGTTGGCGTGAGCGTGCTCCCTGGCGTAGAGCAGACAGTCATTAAGAGACATGGGTGCTTCATCCACCATCCTGTCTTCAGCTGATATGGCATGAAAAGGAATCAGAAGCGATATGAGGGTATGTATTGCATATGAGTATTTCATTTTCGATATCTGTTTAGTCGATTACAGGAGCAAAATTACTTTCCTTCCGGCCAAACACCAAATATGCCACATAAAAACGCATTTTGCTGACTCATTTTGTCTAAAATTTCGACATACTGCCGATTTTTTAGACACATACGTTATTAAACATTGCAAATTCAGATAATTATTATTATCTTTGCATATCTCAAAAAACGTATGAAATATGCCTAAAATATTTGAATATTTCGGATTCATTTTCTATTTCTACTCAAATGAGCATGAACCAATACATGTTCAACATGGTGGAAAAGAAAGTATTTTCGAATTGATTATGATGGATGGGAAATTAACAGAAGTACGAATTCGTGAAAAACACGGAATCGTTCCTCTTTCTAACAAGGAAGAACAAACAGCCTCAGAATTCATAGAGAAATACGATAAGAATATCATAGATAAATGGGTTAAATTTTTCGTTATGAAAAAGGCTGTCCGGAGTACGAATATCACTAAAAAAATTTAAACCGATATGTCTCAAAATATCTACATAGTAAAGGCTGAGGATTTAGGAAATCTCAATGTTTTGATTCATTTCAGCGACAGTAAGTTGCAAACCATTGACATCGGTGATTATATTCGCCGACATCCGCATCCTCAATATAACAAATATCTTGATCCTAAAAGATTTAAAAAATTTTCTATTGAGAACGGGAATATTGTATGGGGTAAAAACTGGGATCTAATTTTCCCACTCGAACAACTTTATGCCGGAAAAATCGTATCAAAAGATTAGATGAAAGATCGATTGCTAATTATTGATGACAATGCGGCTGTCAGGGCTACCTTGAGGCTGCTGCTGAGTGATGAATTTGAGGAAGTGACCGCGATTGAAAATCCTTCGATGATCGCTACCCTCCTGCAACCCGGCAGTTATGACGCCGTGCTTCTCGACATGAACTTCGACTGCGGAGCCCTCGACTGCAGCGATGGCCTGTTCTGGCTCGAGCGACTGAAATCGCTGCCGAATCCTCCGGCGATAGTGGTGATCACGGCCTTCGGTGACGTGGACATCGCCGTGAAGGCCATGAAATTGGGAGCTGAGGATTTCATAACCAAACCATGGGACAACGATGTGCTGATCGAAAAACTAACGAAAGCAATTGCCAAGAACCGTAGGCTTAGACAGGAACGGGAGGCCGCCAGGCGGGCATCTGAACTGGAGGAAGCGGAAAACGAACGGCTTGGCCTTACACTCGATGAAGTAAAGATGCGCCATGTCAGAAGCGTCATCGACAGCTGCGGAGGAAACCTGTCGGCTGCCGCACAGCAACTTGGAGTCAACCGGCAGACACTCTACAATCTTCTAAAGAAGGCATGATACGCAGGTTCAGATCAAGCACTCTTCTTCTATTACTCGCCGCCATAGCGTCGGCAGCGGGCTCCACCGGACTTTTCATGACCGGTCATTGGCCCCAGGCATGCCTCTTACTGATTGCCTGCGCAGTCTGCATCATTATAATCCTGCATCTCCAGTCAAAACTCATCGGAATAATGTCTTCGTTTGTCAAGGCACTCGAGATGAACGACACCACAATGCGTGTGGACGCGGGAGGAGACAGGGAACTTCGGAGTATGTCGGAATCGATGAACCGAATTTCGGAACTCTACCACAACAATATGCGTGAGCTTCAGACACGTAAATTATACTACGACAGAGTGCTGAAGGTCATGACCCATGAAATGCGCAATGGCATAACACCAATAGCAGCCATTTCAGCCGACATGCAGACGCACCCCGAGCGATATGAAGGAAAAGCTCTCACGGAAGCATCTGTCCTTATGCACTCCCAGGCGGAAGGAATCAGAAGATTTCTTGATTCCTACTACAACCTCACTCATCTGCCCGAACCGAAACTTGAGAAAGTCCGTGCCGGCGATTACTTCCATTCTCTAAAAAAAATCTATAATGCGGAGCTTCAACGCAGGGACATGCCGGAGGAAACAGTTACCTATACTATACCTGAAAACATGATTCTTAACATCGATATTTCCCTTATGAATCAGATGATGATGAATCTCCTTAGAAATGCTCTTGACGCTCTGCCGCCAGAAGAAGGTTCTGTGAATGTAGTGCTCTCAATTTCAGATTCCAGACCATATCTCACTGTGTCAGACAACGGCTGCGGAATGACGAAGGAAGCAATGGATTCACTCTTCACTCCATTCTTCACCACCAAAACGAATGGATCCGGAGTAGGACTTGCCATCAGCCGCCAGATTATACTGAAACACGGCGGTGACATCCGCCTAATCTCTGTCCCATCAAAAGGCACTACCGCCATCATCACCCTATAACATTAAAGTGTCAGGAATAAACAATTATGACACTCTTTCTATTCATATCCACTGGCTGTATAGCTCAATTCTCAATTCTCAATTCCCAATTCTCAATTCTCAATTCTCAATTCCCAATTCTCAATTCTCAATTAAATTACACCGGATCTACATCGTAATGAATCTGGGAGGATTTGATCTGTGGTGCAGGTGCAAGCCGCTCATAGACCTGACGGAGGATAGCCTTCACCTTCTTCATAGATGCTCCCGACTCGACCTTAAGCATTATCTGCTGTATATACCATGTGTTGACCCGGGAGACGAATGGTTTCTCAGGCCCAAGGACCCTGGATCCGAAGACCTTCCTCAGCTCCATGCTCAGCATGACGGCAGCGGCATCGCATGTAGCCGCGTCCTTATTGCGGACATAGACATTGATGATTTTAGTAAAGGGGGGATAAGCGTATTTCTGACGCTCCTCCAGTTCTTCCCGATAGTAGGAAAGGTAGTCATGGTTTCTGACATGTTCCAATATCCTTTCGTCCGCTTTGGTTGTCTGAATCAGGACCTTTCCCTTCTCATGACGGCGACCTGCGCGCCCGGCCACCTGCTCAAGCATATTGAAGGCTCTCTCGTTGCTCCTGAAATCAGGGAAATTCAGCAGGGTATCGGCATTGAGAACGCCTACTATCTTCACTTTCTCGAAGTCAAGTCCCTTAGAGACCATCTGAGTTCCTACGAGAATATCGGTGCGGTGCTCGGCAAACTCCTCTATCAGTTCCTGATAAGACTGCTTGTTGCGAGTGGTGTCAAGGTCCATTCGAGACACCTTCCTGTCCGGAAACTCCTCCTGCACTTCTTCCGCGATACGTTCGGTGCCATAACCGTATTTCTCGAGGGTATTTTCCCCGCATGCCGGACATAGGTCGGGAAGAGTCTGGGTATATCCGCAATAATGGCAGCGGAGAAGCTTGCTTCCTTTATGATACACGAGACTGACGTCGCAGTTACCGCATTTCGGACTCCATCCGCATGTATGGCAGACCACTACCGGAGCGAATCCACGGCGGTTCTGAAACATGATGGCCTGCCATCCTGCATCCAAAGCCTCCCGCGTCTGCTTGCGCAGAGGCGTGGAGATGATGCCATTCACGCTCTTCTGCTTCCTCATCTGACGCATGTCTATCACCTCGACCTCAGGCAAGGCGGCTCCTTCGTAACGCTCCGACAGATTCACCAGTCCGAACTTGCCGTTGGTCGCCTTCCAGTAAGTCTCGATGGAAGGTGTAGCTGAACCGAAGAGCGTCTTGGCCCCATGCATGGATGCAAGCACGGTGGCGGCATCACGCGCATTGTAGCGCGGCGCCGGATCATATTGCTTATAGGAAGCCTCATGCTCCTCATCGACCACCACGAGTCCCAGCCGCGCG
Organism: Muribaculaceae bacterium; assembly: GCA_029061225.1. Lineage (GTDB taxonomy): Bacteria > Bacteroidota > Bacteroidia > Bacteroidales > Muribaculaceae > Lepagella. Next base: position 8,831 of record JAIDSM010000229.1, on the reverse strand, counting down.
AAGGGAAGAAAGACAGAACTCCGCACTCCAAGCACTACCAGCGGTTCGTTGGTGGTCAGCAGACGGTTCCATATGTCTACCCTTTCGCTGTCGGAGAATTTCGAATGATAGATGAGGAGGCGGTCGCCGAAGACTTTCTTAAGGCGGTCGGTCAGCTGTGTGGTAAGCGAGATTTCGGGCACAAGATATAGTACCTGATTGCCCTGCTGAAGCACCTCGTTGATGAGATCGCAATATATCTCGGTCTTTCCCGAGCCGGTGACACCATGCAGAAGCGTGATGGCATGGTCGCGGAAAGCCTCGCGTATCTTCCCTGCCGCCTCAGCCTGAGCCGGCGAAAGCACCGGAAGGTCGATTTTCTTATCCTTGCCTGAAGCGAAACGGTTGATCTTGTCTTTATATATTTCAAGAATGCCCTTGTCGACCACACCCTTCAATACCGCAGGAGTCACGCCGGCTGCCTTGAGAAGCGCGTCGCGCTCCACGTCCCTTATCTCGCCTCCCTTCATCATGAATCGCGACATGTCGAGATAGGCAAGAAGCAGCGACTGCTGCTGTTGGCTCCGCTTTGTCATGTCAAAAAAGGAATGAAGCCGCTCCTCATCGTCGCGGTCGCACAGCAGTCGCACCTTGGTGACCGTCTTGGGACGGTATCTCTCCACCACTTTCTCGTCTACCCGCACGACACCGGATGCCAGCAGTGCATTGACGTGCGGAGCCACGTTCTTGATGCCGAGTGTCTTCTCGAGTCCTGCAAGCGAATCCTTTCCGGAATGCTGTAGAGCAGCTATGACAGCGGCCTGCCTCTCGGTCAGCCTGATGCCGTCGGCATCATCAAACTCCGGATTAAGGGTCACGACGCTCTCGCTCTCTATCTTCAGGCCCGTAGGGAGAGCCGCCTTCATGACCTCGCCGACCGAACAGAGGTAATAATCTGAAATCCATTCCCAGAATTTCAGTTGAGGATAGCGAAGCGCCGGATGTGGGTCGAGGACGGCCATAATCTCCTTCACCTCATAGCTTTGAGGCGGTGTCTGGTCGATTCCGGCCACTATGGCGGTGTAGTATTTCTTGCGTCCGAACTGAACGAGCACGCGGGTGCCGATGCCCACCATATCGCGGACATCATCGGGCACGCTGTAGGTGAAAGTGCCCTGAATAGGAAGCGGAAGTATGACCTGTATGAGCATCATATTGCAAAATTAATCAAAATAAATGAGAATTGAGAATTGAGAATTGAGAATTTTTCATTAATTTTGCAGACTGAAAAAGCAATCAACCCAATAACAAGACATAAATCATGAATCTTTTAGCAGGAAAGACAGCCCTCGTGACCGGCGCCGCACGCGGCATCGGCAAGGCTCTCGCACTCAAGTTCGCAGCTGAAGGCGCCAATGTGGCCTTCACCGACCTCGCAATCGATGAAAACGGCAAACAGACAGAACAGGAGCTCCTCGACCTCGGAGTCAAGGCGAAAGGATATGCTTCAAACGCAGCCGATTTCGCACAGACCGAAGAGGTAGTGAAGCAGATAAAGGAAGATTTCGGATCGATCGATATCCTCGTCAATAACGCCGGCATCACAAAAGACGGCCTCATGATGCGCATGAGCGAGGCTCAGTGGGACGCCGTGATCGCAGTCAACCTTAAGTCAGCATTCAACTTCATCCACGCCGTGCTTCCCATCATGATGCGCCAGCGCAGTGGCTCCATCATCAACATGGCTTCTGTAGTGGGAGTGCACGGCAACGCCGGACAGGCCAACTACGCAGCATCAAAGGCAGGCCTCATCGCCCTCGCCAAGAGCATCGCCCAGGAAGTAGGCAGCCGCGGCATCCGTGCCAACGCGATCGCTCCAGGTTTCATCGAGACAGCCATGACAGCAGCCCTTCCCGAAGAGGTACGCGCCGACTGGTGCAAGAAGATTCCTCTGCGTCGCGGCGGCCATGTAGAAGACATCGCCAACGTGGCCCTCTTCCTCGCAAGCGACATGTCGAGCTATGTAACCGGTCAGGTGATCCAGGTTGACGGCGGCATGAACATGTAAAAAAGCGTATATGACATCAAGATATGCCATAATAGTCGCCGGAGGGGTTGGAAGCCGCTCCGGCGATTCTCTTCCCAAACAGTTTCACGACTTGGGAGGGCATCCGATGCTATGGTGGACACTAAAGGCCTTTCACGATGAAAACCCCGAGACAAAACTTATCGTAGTGATGCACCGGGATTTCATCGACTACTGGAAGGAAATATCAGGAGAAGACTGTGCGCAGCATACCCTGACGGAAGGAGGAGCCACACGCAAGGATTCAGTGGCGGCAGGTCTGGCACTGATACCCGACACCGACCAGGGACTGGTGGCCGTGCATGACGCGGCCCGACCGCTCGCATCGTCAAGGTTGATCGGTCAGGGATGGAAGGAGGCCGCCGTGCATGGGGCCGTGATTCCGGGCGTTCCGGTCTCGGATTCACTCCGTGAAGGAACAGCCGCCGACAACCGCAGCGTAGACCGCTCCCGATATTTCGCCGTGCAGACACCTCAGGTTTTCCGCGCAGACCTGCTCAAAGAAGCATTCAGAAAAGCTGAGGAAGCCGAAGGTGTCATATTCACCGACGATGCGTCCGTAGCGGAATGGGCAGGAAACAGAATCCACATTTTCGAAGGAGACCCCGTCAACATCAAGGTGACCTATCCCGGCGACTTCCGCATAGCCGCCGACATCCTCCTCAGCGGGACTTCTGTTTAATGTTCATTGTTCATTACTTACTGTTTATTGTTCATTTCTCATTACTTACTGTTTAATGTTCATTGTTCATTACTTACTGTTTAATGTTCATTGTTCATTACTTACTGTTTAATGTTTCATCGTTCATTACTTACTGTTTAATGTTCATTGTTCATTACTTACCCATCAACCCTTAACCCTTAACCATGACTCCAGTCTACGAAGACAACCACATCATCATAGTCCGTAAGGAAGCAGGAGAGATCGTACAAGGCGACAAGACCGGCGACACTCCACTCTCTGACATCATAAAGGCTTATCTGAAGGAGAAATACAACAAACCCGGTAACGTCTTCTGCGGTGTGGTGCACCGCATAGACCGTCCCGTGTCAGGCCTCGTCATATTCGCAAAGACATCAAAGGCACTGACGCGCCTAAACGAAATGCTTAAGAAAGGGGAGATACATAAGACCTACTGGGCCCTGGTAGAAGGACGCCGGAAGGAGAAGGAAGGCGAGATAGAATCATGGCTGCAGTCTGACGGAAGACTCAACAAGACCCGCGTCGTAGGCAAGGACGCACCTGATGCCAAACTCTCCAAACTACGCTATCGCGTCATCGCCGAGGGAGATCGTTATTCTCTTCTGGAGGTGACTCTGCTTACCGGACGCAAGCACCAGATACGCGCACAGCTTTCGTCGACCGGAACGCCAATAAAAGGAGACCTCAAATACGGCGCGCGCCGGTCCAACCCGGGCGGAGGAATCTCCCTTCTCGCCAAAAAGATTGAATTCATCCATCCCGTCTCAAAGGAGGAAATTGTGGTCGAAACCGAACCTTTGCCTGAAATGCTTCCGATTATTGGAAAATAATTTGGTTCGCTACTTTTTTTTGATTAATTTTGCACAATCAAGCATTCATGTGCAATAATCCGATATAATAACCCAAAAACAACTCATCGCAAGCGTGGGACTCAAGACCCGGGAAAGATTCATTGAAGTGGCTCGACAACTTTTCGCAAGAAAAGGGGTCGAGAACACCACTATGAACGATATCGCCTCCGCTTCTGAAAAAGGGCGTCGCACCATCTACACCTATTTCAAGAGCAAACGAGACATCTATAACGCCGTAATCGAGCAGGAGACCGACATCGCGCTCTCACAGCTGCGCACGATTGTCGCTAAACCAATTCCCGCAGATGAGAAACTCAAGGAATACATCGACGCACATTTCGAGACGATGCGCGAGGTCGTTTCGCGCAACGGTTCGCTTCGGGCATGGTTTTTCCGGGATGTAAGGAAAGTGGACCGCGCGCGCAGGATAGTGAGCCGCAAGGAGACGATACTGCTACAGCAGATTCTCGCTGAAGGAGTGGCTGAGGGCATATTCGAGATAGAGAGTATCCCGCGTACCGCCCTCATCATCACCAAGACCATCCAGGGACTCGACGTCCCGTATATCCGCGACGACCTCTCGGAAATCGGGGTGGAAAAAGACGAACTCTCGAAATCATTCATCTCTATGCTCCTCAACGGCCTTATGAGACGATAAGGCATATAATATGAATCAATTAGGCAACCTTACAAAAAAGACCGCATATGTATATTAACGCTATTGGCCATTACATACCATCGAACAGGATTTCCAACGAATATTTCAAGGAACTCAACGGACTTGATGCCGACTGGATAGTGCAGCGCACCGGCATCGAGAGCCGCAGCCGTTGCTCGGAAGACGAGAACGTCGACACCATGGCGTATGAAGCAGTGGAAAACGCCCTACCCCGCCTCCCCTATTCCATCAAGGATGTAGACCTTATCGTGGCTGCGCATTACTGTGCTTTCGACACTGTAGGCACCGTAGCGCACCGTGTGCAACGTAAATTCGGAATCGAGGGAGCCAAAGCCGTCTACGCTTCTTCTGCCTGCAGTTCGTTTGTCAACGGACTTGAGATCGTCGAGGGTTATTTCGCGATGGGAAAAGCTAAACGTGCCCTCCTTATTTGCAGCGAACACAACTCATACTATTCCAACGACCATGATCCTAAGGCAGGGCATCTTTGGGGCGATGCGGCGGTAGCTTATTTCCTTAGCGCGGATAAGGAGTCGGACGATGACATCGAGGTTCTTTCGGTGTATACGGAAGGTGTCGGCCATATCGGAGCAGGTCCGGACGGAGTGTTGCTTCGACCAAAGGAAGGAGGAATATCGATGCCTAACGGAAGGGATGTGTTCATGTACGCAGTGAAATACATGCAGTATGCCCTTGAAAAGAACCTTGAAGATGCAAATCTGAAAAAGGAGGATATCTCCTACTTCATCACCCATCAGGCCAATATGCGCATCGTAAAGCAGCTCGCCAGAATGATGGACATGCCTATGGAGCGATTCCTAAACAACATTCAGGAACTCGGCAACACTGGCAGCGCGAGCGCACCGCTCGTGCTTGCTCAGCATCAGGATGAACTTAAGAAAGGCGATATGGTCTCCCTTATGGTCTTCGGCGGCGGATATTCATGCGCGGCTTTCACAATCAGGAAATAATTTGCGCCCATTAACAAAAATTAACACGAAAAGTATTGACAAAGGGTGAAAAATGTTGTAACTTTGCACTCGCAATCACACCGCGGGATGGAGCAGTGGTAGCTCGTTGGGCTCATAACCCAAAGGTCGCAGGTTCGAGTCCTGCTCCCGCCACCTCAAGGCTTTCGATTTATTCGAAAGCCTTTTTTTATCCATTTATATTTGAACGATAATCGCAGGCCGCCAGTTATAATATTTGTAGGGACGCACGGCGCGTGCGTCCGCCATACACTTTAGTTTTGATATTAAGAAATAACTATGAGAGAAAAGGAATTCCTGCCGAATGTTACTAAACTCGGCATTGAAGATATCAACGATATGCAAAAGCGGTCTATGGCAGCCGCTTCAGAAACAAAAGAAATAATCCTGGTTGCACCGACAGGTTCAGGTAAGACCGTAGCATTCACACTTCCCATGATGAAGTGGCTGAATCCTCCTACGGGCCGCGTGCAGGCCATCATCATCGCTCCCTCAAGAGAGCTTGTCATCCAGATAGCGGGAGTGGTACGCGAGATAGCCTCCGGTTTTAAGGTCACAGCCCTTTATGGAGGGCACAATGTTGAGGATGAGGTCAACACCCTGAGTGTTACTCCGGACATAATCGTAGCCACTCCCGGGCGTCTTCTCGACCATCTGAAGAGAGGCAACGTAGACCCGACTCCCACGCGTATCCTTATACTTGACGAGTACGACAAGTCGCTCGAACTCGGTTTTGAGGATGACATGCGCAAGATATTCAACCGGCTGAAAAATGTAAGCCGTATTATCCTCACTTCGGCCACCGCAAGCACTACCCTACCGGGCTTCATAAAACTCGACGATCCCCTCGAAATCGATTTTTCCGGTAACTCGAGCGATGTTCGCGAACGTATGAAGATCTACCGGGTGGATACAGACAAGGATAAACTTGAGTCACTTCTTGGCTTGCTTAGGAGCATATCGAAAGAGGATGTGCCTGAACGCACTATAGTCTTCGTCAATCACAGGGAGAGCGCCGTACGCGTAGCTGAATTTCTCAAGAAACATAAGGTGGCGTGCGCCCTTTATCATGGCGAACTCGACCAGTTCAAGCGTGAAGATGCCATTTCAATGTTCAACAACGGCTCCGCCCCTATCCTGATTGCCACTGACCTTGCGGCGCGTGGTCTCGATATCAGAGGCGTAAGCAGCATCATACACTATCATCAGCCTCTTACTCCTGAGACCTATACCCACCGCAACGGACGTACCGCGCGAGTGGATGCAAACGGTGATATATACGTGCTGACGGGGCCGGACGAGGAACTGAAACCGTTCATCGAAACAGACGGCACCTATCGCCCGGATCCGAACGCTCAGTCATCCCTAAGAAGCGACAGGGCTACCATCCGCATCAGTGCCGGACGCAAGGAAAAATTGTCGAAAGGCGACATCGTCGGTTTCCTATGCAAGGAAGGTGGTCTGGAGGCATCTGAAGTAGGTCCTATCACTCTCTCCGACCACCACGCCCTCGTAGCCGTCCCGTCCGCCAAAGCCAAAGCACTTATAAAGGATCTCGAACCAAAGAAGATCAAAGGCAACCGCCGCAAACTCACCCTCCTCTAATTTATACTCATTGATGGGATAGCTTGCTGTCATTATGTCTCGATATTTGGAGATATGTGGAAAAAAATGTAATTTTGCATTGGATTCCATATATGCATAAAGATAATGGCAACAAGATATCTCACTTTCATAATATTCGCTTTGCTTTTTTCTGCCTGTTCTACTGAGACAGGCAGGATGCTTTCACATGCTGACTCCGTCATGGAAGAACATCCGGACAGCGCCATGTCCATACTTATGGGCATAGACAAGAATACCATGAAGGAATCGGAAAAGCCGTATTATGCACTACTTTACACACAAGCTCAGGTGAAAACTGACGTCCCTCTCGATTCTGATTCCCTTATCAGCATCGCATATTCCAAATATGGAAATGACACCAGTGGCGATCTCGGCATCCGTTCCAACTTCTATACCGGCGAAATCTACTTTAATCAGGAGAATTACCGCGAAGCCATGCGCTACTACCTGACCGCCTATGAAGATTCAAAACGCCTCAACAACGACTATTGGCATGCCAAAGCCGCGGAAAGAATAAATAATGTATTTTTCTTTACTTATAATTATGACGATGCCATACAATATGCGCAAGAGGCTTCTGTTTATTATGATAGATCTGGACATAAGACAAATCATAGATATGCATTGGGACAGATGGCAGTAACGCTTACATATAATGGAAACGCTGAACGAGCTTATCAACTCTTGGACAGTCTTGAACGTCGAATCATAGATGATAGTCCGGTTGACAGTTTGCTTTTGAATTATCTGACGCCCCCTCTAATAGATGCAATGGTTATGACTGGTCGTGGTAATTCAATTGTAACAAGAGATTTGACTTTCTTTAAGGAGGGTATGTCAAAAGGAGAAATTTTAGATGCCGTTATACTTAAAAGCAAAGTAAATGAAGCTAAGGATGATTCCGAGGACGTTAAAGAGGATCTTTCGGAAATTGAGTCATTGGCCTGTTCTAATGAAGATATAATTCATGTGTTGTATGCACGCTATGAAAATGCAAAATCTATCGGAGATAAAAATCTTGCACTGACCTTAGTAGATTCGATGTTATATTATCAGAATTTAGTGGCTGAAGAAATAATCATGGGATCAGTCACTAATGCGCAACGAGACTTCTACTCTGATATGTCATTTCGCCATGCAAATAAATCACGCGTCCTTAAAATGACTTTATATGCGTGGGTATCAGTATTATTATTATTGCTGATCACTTGTATCATGTTTTTCATCTTGAGGATTAAGGCGCAGAAGGCTGAGTCTAAAGCTCGACTCGAATCCTTTTTATCCCTTAAATCTTCCTCTGACGAGATTACCCGGGATAAGCTCGCCCTTGAGCAATTGGTAAAGGAAATGGAAATTAAAAATGATTCAATGGTCAGCGAGATTCAATCATTACAGAGCGCAAGGAGTTGTCTTGAATCAGACCATAACAAGATTGTAGAGAAACTCTTCAAAGAGAAATGGTCAACCTTAGACGTTCTATGCGATCAATATTTCGGCTTGAAGAACTCTGAACTCAATCAAAAGGATCTAGTAACCAACATGGAGAAGGAGGTGAAAAAGATTGTGTCTAAAAAGGGTCTAACAGAAATAGTAGAGGCCGTAGACGCCTACATGGGAAAACTTGTGTCAAATCTCAGAAATCAGTGTCCTTTCATTAAAGAAGATGATGTAAATTTCCTCGCCCTCCTATATGCCGGTTTCTCAGTCCGCGCCGTCTGCATGTTCACCAACATCAAGTATGCTCACTTTTACGTAAAAAAATCCAGACTTATAAAACGTATCCAATCTTCCGACGCACCCGACAAATCTATTTTCATAGAAAAGCTGAAATAACCCTTAATCCTATAGTAGGGACGCACGGCTCGTGCGTTCTCTCTTATACACATCTCCCAGACCACGAGACCTCTCTACAGATCGT
>JAIDSM010000228.1 GCA_029061225.1 Muribaculaceae bacterium | reverse complement strand
AACTACCATCCGGAGCACTCCCACGTGCTTCCGGCCCTCATCCGCCGTTTCCACGAGGCGAAGGAGGCGGGACTGACGGAGGTGACCTGCTGGGGCGACGGCTCGCCTCTGCGCGAGTTCCTCTACGTCGACGACCTCGCCAACCTCTGTGTCTTCCTGATGAACAACTACTCCGGCAACGAGACCGTCAACGCCGGAAGTGGCAAGGAACTCTCCATCAAGCAGCTCACCGAACTTGTGGCCTCCATCGTCGGCTACGAAGGAAAGATACTCTGGGACACGACACGCCCCAACGGCACGCCCCGCAAGCTGCTCGACGTCAGCAAGGCAACGAAACTTGGCTGGACCTACAAGACGGAACTACCCGACGGCATACGCCTCTCCTACGAGGACTTCCTCAACAATCCAATGAGGGCCGAAAGATAGAACGCGCAACCGATCGCCGCCTATCCGGGCGGCGATCTTCTTTTTCTAAATGCATCTCCTCGTGAAAAAAGACCGGTTTTTATCAAGATAAGGCTCTGACCTCTTGAAAGCATATTAACTTTGCGCCCGGAAACAAGATCCAATGCATCTCCGTTTCAACCGCACTTCATAGGAGGGCGGCATGACGACCTCAGAGGAGGCATCCGATCTGGAGCCAGAATGTCCGATGACTAATTATGAATTATGCATTGTGCATTATGCATTGTGCATTATGCATTAGATTAACTTTCCTCACGGGAGCATGATGCCTGACGGCGCGCCCCGTGCCATCGCCTATGGAGGGCCGTCATCCTGACAGCCATTATGGAGCAGCAGGCCTCCCGGCCTGCCGAGTCCAGTCTTGTCCGCACTCTTAAGACTTAAGACTCAAGACTTAAGACTCCAATTGAGCCATGGAAAGAGATCCATTACATATTGCCACAACCCCGGCTGACCCTTATCGCGAAAGGTTTGTTCCCCGCACAGGTCGCTTGCGACCCATCCAAACAGGGCTTCCACTCGCTTCTCAGCCGGTCCGTCAATGCGCCGGCAGGTGCATCAGGATTGCCATGCTGCAGGTATGATGCCTGACGGCGCGCCGCAGCCATGACCCTCCTCATGCATCCGTACGTCCAACGTAAAACGTCCAACGCATTGACACAGAGTATCGACCTTTGGGCCGGTGACATGACCGCATTCATCGCCTTATACTCTCCCCGCCATAGGTGGCGGGAATCTCATACGCATCAAAGGCGCGTGGCTGAGCTTTGAAAGCTCCGTCACGCGCCTTTTTGTATTTAGATTCCTATACTATCATACAGTTTCCGGTAGAAGGGATGGCGCGTGAGGGTGGCGACCGAGCCGATGATGATGAGCTTCATACGGGCACGCGTCATGGCTACGTTCATGCGACGCAAGTCGCGCAAAAAACCAATATTGCCTTCGTCATTGCTCCGCACAAGCGATATTACGATCACATCGCGTTCCTGACCCTGAAAACCGTCGACGGTATTGATGGAAATCAAATGGCGGAATGGCTTGAAAAACGGTGTGCGCTTGATGAGTCCGCGAAGATACTGCACCTGTGCACGATAAGGCGAGATCAACCCTACGTCTATGCGCTCGTCAAGAAAGCGCTGCTTCCCTATCTTTTCTATATAATTACGTAAGGTCAGCACGGAGAATTCCGCCTCGTCACGGTTGATGCGGCCATGGCTCTCTCCGGCAAGCGCCTCGCGGAAGGATGGAATCTCCTCCCCCGCATCATCATCCGTGGCAAGCACAGCTTCCGCAGTATCAATCCATTCAATTGGAGTGTCGAAGTCAAGGATGCCACGATGGCGCACTTCGGGCGCGGCAGTCATGGAGCCTCCATAAAACCATTCATTGGAGAACCGCATGATCTCATGATTCATACGGTATTGCATCGTAAGCAACGTAACAGCTTCCGGATGATTCTCAACGATGCGCTCCATCAGCGACTTTCCGAGGCCTGCCTTCATCGCCTCGAATGATTTGACGGTCGGCGGCAGCTGACAATGGTCGCCGGCAAGCACTACCCTTCCGGCTCGACGCATGGGAATCCAGCTGGCGGCCTCCAGAGCCTGCGCGGCTTCGTCGATGAAGAGCGTCGAAAACTTCATTCCGTCGAGCAGACGCGATGCGCTTCCTACGAGTGTGGACGCAATGACATGCGCCGAGTTGAAGAGATCCTGATTGATCCGAATCTCGAGTTCGGTGGCACGGCTCCGTAGGCGATCGAGCTTCTGATGCCACTGGTCAGAACCCCGACGCTTTGCGCTACGTAGCTCACGTATTGCCTTACGGATGCTCCAGAGATCGGGATAGTCGGGATGCGACTCAAACCGACGCTCATACGTGAACGACAGCATCTTGTCGTTGACACGCGATGGGTTGCCGAGACGCAGCACATGCACTCCCCTGTCTACGAGACGCTCGCATATCCAGTCGACCGCCATGTTGCTCTGGGCACAGACAAGCACCTGGGGCTCCCGGCGCAGCGTCTCGGCTATTGCCTCTACAAGAGTTGTGGTCTTGCCGGTGCCCGGAGGGCCGTGCACCACAGCGACATCCTTCGCACACAGGACTTTGTTGACTGCCTGCTGCTGAGCGGGATTGAGATATGGAAAACCGAGGGGCGCGAACGTGAACTCCCCTGACTTACGCTTTGAATAAATGAGGTCGCGAAGTTCGGCAAGCCTCCCTTTGGCCTTTATGGTACGGTCTATAGCCTCAAACATGGTACGGTAGGATGTCTCGTCAAACGACAGCATTACGCCCGCCTGTCCGCCTGCGGAGAGCCGTCCTACATCCGCACTCTCAGGAACAGCCACCACCATTCGGTCGCCGTCGACATAGCTTACAGTTCCCGTGAAAGGAAATTTAGGAATCTCCCCGCCCCCTTCCGGAAGGACGAAGAAAGCAACCGGTCTGCCATATTCGAAATTATGGTCGATTTCCTCACTGCCGCTTTCGGGACGTGCGATTTCTACCACCCGCTGATTGAGTGAATTGTAGAAAACGCGGTCGACGGATATTCCGAGCCAAGCGTTCCCTCGCTCGGCAAGGCGCGTGAAACCGATACGGGCGGTTATTTCGGAAAAAGCTTTCTTTTCCTCGTCGTATTCTATCTGAAGGAGCCTTCGCTGCTCCTGAAGGG
>JAIDSM010000227.1 GCA_029061225.1 Muribaculaceae bacterium | reverse complement strand
TCAGAACTATATTATCCCTGTCTTCAAGAATTTTCAGAGATATATCGTATAGAGATTTGATGTCGATTTTTCGATTACGGGTAAGATCATCATCGCATGGTTCATATTCCAAAGCGCCCATTCCTCGTGTGCCTATAAACATAAGCTTATAAAGCGGTGTGATTTTGTTACGAGGAATCTTATTGTCTTTTACCCATTTATAGAAGAGTGTATTACCCCACGAATCAGGCAGTGAGTCTGCGATAAATGGTGGCAATCCCTGATACAGCGGTCGCTCATCACCATAAATCGGTAAAAGGATGTTACGGTTTTTTGAAGATGATAGTAGAGGTGCAATATCAGGGATATTTTTTAGATCAGGGTTATACATAAAGTATATCCGTCTCGTCGCTGAGTTCCAAACGAGCCGTCCGATTTCTTCTCCCCATAATTTTACCTTCAGATGCTTCATAACAATCACTTTTTAGAAGAGTGTCTTACTCGCTGAATTTTCTTATCATTCTCATCATACATGTACGGTGATTCCGGTAATTCCGGCAGCAATGATTCCCAGTTATCGCCAAGACCTATCACCCTCATTAATCTTAGCAGGGTGCTGAATGATATGTCTGTCATATTGCCGGACTCAAACTTATAGAGAGTGGTCATACCTATTGAAGCAGCTTCGGAAACCTCTTTACGAGTCATCCTCAACCGCAACCTGTAATCGCGGAACCTCAATCCAAGATTCCGGATAACGTCTGGAGTAGTCAGAGATTTATTTGATAATATCATTATAATGATAATTAAATCCGAATATTCGCTATAACATTCAATAGAATGATATTTACAAAATTAATCAAAAATCTCCAATTAGCAAAATATTCACCAAAAAAATTCCGGAGTGTCTGTGATAGTAGCCGAGCATGCTCGGCCCAAATCCCTCTTTTACTGGCAGCGGCTTCAGTCACCGCCCCCTTCAAAGTCCCCAAAATCGCGTCAGCAGGTCTGTCGAAGGTGAAACAACCTCTCCGCCCTCCAACCTCCTCCTCCGCCCCCTGCGTGATTCCCTCTCCTCATCCCTCGTCCAACGTAAAACGTCCAACGTAAAACGCCAACATCTTATCAAGATAAGGCTCTAACCCCCAAAAACCATACTAACTTTGCACCCGGAAACGAAATCCAAACGGTTGCCGACGCTCGCGGCATTCGTCTCTATGGATCGAAAGTAAAACAGCTTCCAGGTGAATAAGAGCTCCTTTGATAAATTGATCATTAATCATTGATCATTGATCATTAATCATTGATCATTAATCATTGATCAATGATCATTAGTTGAGAACCCTCCTAAGTAGCCGCCCAATTGATAATTGATCATTAATAATTTATCATTTATCATTGAAAAAGAACCTCGTCCGCTTTGATCCCATAGTCCACGGAAGCCCAACGCTCGGAACAGACAGACGCGTTCTGTCGCAGGTGTAAGGACATCTACCGTCTGGACGGACCTTCCTCGCGGGAGCATGATGCCTGACGGCGCGCCCCGCGCCATGGCCTATGGATCGGTCTTATGGAGCAGCAGGCTTCCCAGCCTGCCGAAAGCTGATTGTTTACTACGATACTGCGTAGCCAATGGGTAGGCGGTTTGGCTTCGCCCAAGCTAAAGCAAGTCCTAACCGCCTCGTGCGGAACTTCGACTACGTAGCTTCTTAAGACTTAAGACTTAAACTGACAGCTGATTGCTGAAAGCTTCTTAAGACTTAAGACTCAAGACTTAAGACTTAAAACATTGAGCCATGGAAAGAGAACCATTACATATTGCCACAAACTCCGGCTGTTCCTTCTCGGCGTGACGGTTTGTTCCCCGCACAGGTCGCTTGCGACCCATTCCGGCAGGGCTTCCTAACGCGTTATCAGCCGGCTAATCAATGCACCGACAAATGCATAAGGACCGCCATGCTGCAGGTATGATGCCTGACGGCGCGCCGCAGCCATGACCCTCCAAATGCATCGGTACGTAAAACGTCCAACGTCCAACGTCCAACGTCGTGCGCATTTATGCATAATTTATGAACATACATGCTGCCCCAAATCCGGCAGTAGCTTAATTATGAATTGTGCATTATGCATTATGCATTGTAATAACGAGTATCGACCTTTGGGCCGACGGCATAAAATCATCCGTCGCCTTATACTCTTCCGCCCGGGAAGGCGGAATATACGAAAGCCTGCTAAGGAATTTTATATCCTTTGCAGGCCTTTTGTGTTACCCCTGATCCCATTTTGAACTGTCATAAAAAATGAGTAAATTTGCAGTATGATATATAGTATAATCGAAACAGCCCGATTGATTCTTCAAACATGGAAACCTGATGATTTGCCTTTGTTCACTGAGATGAACAAGAACGCTCGTGTTATGCGTTATTTCCCTGCAATCGTTACAGATGAACAAACGGAATCATTCTACAATAGGATTCAATCGGAGTTTGAGCATCCCAACTTTTCGCCCGATTCTACTTTGCGAACACACCTGCTGTATCAAATTGATTTATAAGCTGCGATGAAGAGGATTATTGTAATTGGCTGCCCTGGAGCGGGCAAGAGTACATTTGCACGCAAACTTGCTGCTAAGACCGGATTGGCGTTGCATTATCTTGACATGATTTGGCATCGGGCCGACCGAACTGTAATAGGACGTGATGAGTTTGACAGACAGTTAGACAAACTCGTAAATGAAGATGAATGGATTATTGACGGTAATTATGCACGTACACTTCCCAAGCGTCTTGCTCATTGCGACACAGTGTTCTTCTTCGATATACCCTTGGAGGAATGTATTGAAGGTGCTAAATCACGACTTGGTAAACATCGTGTCGATATGCCGTGGGTAGACAATGAGATGGATCCCGAATTCCTACAGTGGATTATAGATTTCCCTCGTGATGTCGTTCCTGAAATTGAGCATCATCTGAAAAACTTTGATAAAACCATAATTCGTTTCCATTCACGAGAAGAAGCAGACAAATCTATTGAATTGTTGAAATGAAAGATAAAGTCAATTTGATCTTGCGATTTGTTCTCAAAAAATAAGATATTTGGGCTTTGTTAATCTTATGGCAATATATCATATAGTGACTAAAATTGGGCAATAATATTTATTATATGATATGTTAATGAAAGAAATAAGACCAATCTTACCGTTGTTGTAAGATTAGGCGTGGATGATTATGAATGTCAATCGGTTCTATAGAAGCGGCAGCTCTGAAAGCATTATTTATCTGTCAAGGGGACTGTTTCTTAATTCCAATGGAGTCATTCCAAAAAATTTCTT
>JAIDSM010000226.1 GCA_029061225.1 Muribaculaceae bacterium | reverse complement strand
CGCAACAACCGCCAGCAGGCCGACGACAAATTCGGCAAGGAGGAAGACTACGCACAGCACTTCACTATCACCCTTACAGACGAGCAGAAGGCTGAACTGACTACAACTGAAGGATTCTCTCTCGAGATGACCGTAGGTACAAACAATCAAAAGCAGGGTGGTTTCAGCCAGGTATCAATCAAGGGCCTTATCGACGGTCAGGCAGAAGACGTATCCAAATGCCCGGTTACAATCGCTGCCAATCCGGAAGAAGCCGGCTCCGTGGCTATCAAGCCCCTCGCTGAAGCATATGACGCAGGCACCGAGGTAACTCTCGTGGCTACAGAGAAGTTCGGCTATGATTTCGTAAATTGGACCGACGCTGACGGCAAAGTGCTCTCTGAGACTCCGGAATTCAAATATACCATCGAACGCGCAGAGACACTCACTGCCAACTTCAAGGCTGTGAACACTTACTCTCTTTCTACAGAAGTGACCAACGGCGCCAACGGCTACATGGTAAGCTATTCACCGGAACCATTCGTGGTCGACGGCAAGAACATGTATGAGGAAGGCACAGTGGTGACCTTGAAGGCTATCTCCAACCCGATCCTCACTTTCACCAACTGGAGCGACGGACAGACCTCTTCGGAAATCACAGTGACTATGGATGCCGACAAGGAACTGACCGCTGAATATTCAGCACTCGACTTCATCGTTGGCTGGGACTTCTACCGCCAGGGTGGCAACGGTCGCCCCGCCGATTTCGCCTTTGAGGAGAACGATGCAGCTACTCTCAACCTCCGCAACGCGAACGGTGACATCCAGGGATGGCTCGACAAGAGCCAGCTCGGCGCAGGCGGATACGAAGGACGCCCGGCAGCTGTAAACTGGCGCACCACAGGTCTCGGTGATTACTACTGGCAGACTAAGGTCAATGCTTCGGCCTTCAAGAACATTAAGCTCGTGACTGCAATGGCTTACAACTACAATGCCTACACGAAGCAGAATGTTGAATACTCTCTTGACGGTGAGAACTGGCAGCCCGTAGGCACCGTGACTATCGAAGGCGCAAAGAACTGGACCGACGCAGAATTCGATCTCCCGGAGGCTGCCAACAATCAGGCTGAACTCTATATCCGCTGGATAGCTGACAAGACTTCAAAAATCGACGGAACCAAGAGCGACAACGACGGTATCGCACTCGGTGGCTCTTACCTTTACGGAGAAATGGAACTCATCAACGACGGTAAAGCACCCGTTCTCGTCGGAACCGTTCCGGCTGAAGGAGCCACTACAGCTTCAATCAACGGTAAGATCGTTCTCAACTTCGACGAGAAAGTGAAACTCGCAGATGACGTCACCGCTACTCTCGGCGACAAGACCCTCAAGGGCGAGGCAAGCGGCAAGAGCGTGATTTTCTCCTACAAGAACCTCACTTTCAACACTGAATACGTGTTCAATCTCCCGGCCAACAGCGTGGCTGACCTTACAGACAACTACCTCTCTACTCCCGTGAAGATCGCCTTCACGACACGCAACCGTCCGGAAGTGGCTAAAGCAACACCTGACTTCATCGTTCCTGACGACGGTGACTTCCGCGCTGCCATCACAGCCGCCAACACCCGAGAAGATAAGACCAAGAGATTCCGTATCTTCGTCCGCGACGGTGAATACCTCATCCCGATGGACAAGAACAATATGGTGAACGTAAACGGCGGCACTTATCCCGACGTAACACTTCGTCTCTCTGCTTCCAACACCTCTATTATAGGTGAAAGCATGGAAGGTACGGTCATCGTAAATGAAGTGCCTGACATGGACGGAATCGGTTCACACCCGATGGAGGGTATCGGCAACGCCGACCTTCTCCAGATCCAGTCCGGAACAAGCGGAACTTACTTCCAGAACCTCACACTCAAACACGGCATCTCCGATGCACGCGGACGTAACATCGTTCTTCAGGACAAGGGTGATAAGACTATCATGAAGGACGCATGCCTCTGGGGATATCAGGATACCTATACCTCAAACAACCAGAATGCACGCTACTACTTCGAGGGCGGCGTTCTCCGTGGTCGCACTGACTTCCTCTGCGGAAAGGGCGACGCATACTACAACGGTGTAAACCTGCAGATGTGTGCAAGCGGCGGTTATCTGGCCGTTCCTTCTGTTCCCAAGAAATACGGTTATATCTTCAAGGATTGCGAGATCACCGGCGAGAACAGCACTATCGACGGCAACTATACCCTCGGACGCCCATGGGGCAGCGGTACTCCGATCGCACTCTACATCGACACTAAAATGACCGTGAAGCCTTCGGCTATCGGCTGGAACGAGATGAGCAACGGTTACCCGGCACGCTTCGCCGAGTACAACTCAATGACAGCTTCCGGCACTGTAATCGACCTTTCAGAACGTAAGAAGACATTCGGCGACGGCCATGCCAATAACCCCGTTCTGACCAAGGAAGAGGCTGACGCACACGATTACGCCACCGTAATGGGCGGCGACGACGACTGGGATCCCGCTATGGACTGCGAGCAGGCTCCTGCAGCCTCAGCTCTCTCAATGAGCAACGGTACCCTCTCATGGGACGACAGCAAATACGCGCTCTGCTGGGCTGTATATGCCGACGGCAAGCTACTCGGATTCACTACCGAACCCACTTACGTTCCTTCAGTGCAGGCCACAAACTATGGCATCCGCGCCCTCAACGAAATGGGTGGTCTCGGCGATATGGTGACTGTAAGCGGCACTACTGGCGTAGACGCTGAATTCAGCGGCGCTGCTGTAAGCGTAAAATACTACAACATGCAGGGCATCGAGGTACGTCGCGGTGACGTTCCCACTACCCTCGTCAAGGTGACTACCTACAGCGACGGCAAGACACGTGCTGAGAAAGTAGTAGAATAATCATCAGGTCGTACAGACCGAATACAATCAGGCCCCCGAGTCAATGACTCGGGGGCCTATTTTTATGTCGCCATGCTATATGTCTGGCCTATGACTACAGGATTGGAGCGAAGAGGCGCACAAGAGCCTCGATGATACGTGATGTCCGTGGCCTCGAACGCCATCGTGATAGAGTCAGTTTCCGGCAAGACGAAAGATCGAGGAAGAATATATCACGCATCTTCCTGTTGATTTCTTCTGAATATATAAGGAGGTTGGCTTCAAAGTTATTCTCAAAGCTACGGAAGTCGAAGTTGACCGATCCGGTAGTGACGAAATCATCGTCGATGATCATAGTCTTGGCATGAAGCATTCCCGGAGTGAACATATATACCTTCACTCCGGCCTTAAGGCAGTCGTCGATATATGAGCGGCTTCCATAACCGAGCAGGATTGAATCTGTATGTTCCGGAATCATAATCCTTACGTCCACGCCGGATAGCGCGGCTCCCTGCAGAGCCTTAAGGAGTGCGTCGGTAGGAAGAAAGTATGGTGTCTGTATGTAAAGCCTCTTCCGTGCTGACGCGATTGCCTGCTGAAAACAGAGTACGAGATTGTTCCATTTGTCGACAGGCCCGGACGTCACGAGCTGCATGTCGACATCACCGGGCTCATCACACGTCATCATCTTCAATGGCTGGACTTCGGCATCAGGACGAAGGAAATTCCAATCAACCGCGAAACTGTACATCATCGATTCGATAATAGGACCTTCCACCCGAAGGTGCGTGTCTCGCCATATACGGCCGTCGGGTGATTTCTCTACATAGCGGTCCGCTATGTTCATGCCTCCTATATAACCTACTTTTCCATCTATTATAACCAGTTTGCGGTGGTTGCGCCAGTTGATCCGGTTTGCGAGCTTACGGAATGTAACACGGAAAAAAGGATGGGAGTCGATGCCGAGCTTACGCATATTGTTAAAAAACTTATTGCGGGTGGAGAATGACCCTACATGGTCGTAGAGTACTTTTACACGCACACCCTGACGGACTTTGTCGGCGAGCAATTCTGTAATCTCGTTTCCGAGCCGGTCATCGCTATAGATGTAATACTGTATGAATATGAAGTCTTTTGCTTGGTGAATATCTTTCTTAAGACTGTCGAACTTTGAACGTCCATCAGTAAAAATCTCCACGCTGTTATTACTGTCGAGAGGCGCGTGACAGAGATTCTGCGCAAGCCTTATCATTCGGACTTGATCTGCGGATAGCCGCGAGCGTTCAAACGAATGTTGCTTTGGTCGGGATCGTTCGAGCAATTTTCTGCGAACTTTCCTATTGATCATGGCCTTTCCTTTAAGGCTGCGGCCGAAAAACAAATAGAACACTACTCCTACGATGGGCAAGAAAAGAAGGGCGAGTGTCCACGACAAAGCGCGTATCGGATTCTTATTTTCCGATACTACGACCACCACGCAGGATATTACGATAACCGAGTAGATGATCAGTAGGGCTATATTGATCCAGATGTATAAGGTCAAGGGTTAAGAGTTAAGTGTTAAGTGTTGAGAGTGGAGGGCGGAGAGTGGAGGCTTAAGTGTTGAGTGTTGAGAGTAGAGGGTGGAGAGTTAAGGGTGGAGAGTTAAGGGTGGAGAGTTAAGGGTGGAGAGTTAAGGGTGG
>JAIDSM010000225.1 GCA_029061225.1 Muribaculaceae bacterium | reverse complement strand
TGATAAATTATGGTAACTCGGCTAATTCGTGAAGTATATCGAAAATGTTACCATATACGTTTTAGAGGAAATTTACATAAAAAATCTGACATATCAGCGAAGTAGCCTGCTTTTCAGTGAGATTTAATCTATCGTTGATTAAGGTGATGTTCGATAGCAACTGCAAGATGTGTTTTTGTCCGACATTCGCAATGCGATTGTCGGACATTAAACACCCTTGCAAGAGGAAACCCCTCGACCCGATTTCAGATGTTGACAAGAGCCCAAATTGGCTCTGCAACCTATTCAGCACCCAAAATCACCCTATTTTACTACGTTAAATATTGTAAATATAAATAGAATAAAGTTCATTCTCATAATATTCCGAATAAATGTCATTTGTGACACTTTTTCGGAATACAAAGTTAGCCATTAATTTCATTCAGACCAAATAATCGGGAGTATTTTCACTTAGCCTATCTCAAAAGCCTATTCCGCATCCGTTGGCCTTTCAGCAGAAGAAGATGAAGAAAACGGAGTCATCATATTGAAGGCAGTTCTTGCCGGATGAGCTACGGAGAATGCATATGTTCAGTTCGAACGTGACGGCGAGATACTCGGAAGCACCAAGGTTGCAACCGACGGCTCAGCTATGATGACTATTCCTGCGATTGCCGGAAAGCCAACCAGAAATTCGTCGTAGACTAATTAAGTACTCGTCGTATCAATCTGTTAAAAACGCAAAAAGGGGGGCGTGCCTCTACGCCCCCCTAAAAAATGGCAAAAGAAACAAAAGAAATTCGCCTATTTGATTAAACCAATAGTTCTTCTCGGGAACGTACCCTTCAGGAAGTCGGAATTGTATCGGAAGTACATAATCATAAGGCACTCTCTTTCCATCGTCCCAAGCAGCATTCCATCTGGGAAGACTCTTGACTAAACGCAGAGCCTCAGCATCAAGTTCGGGAGAAACGCCTTGTATGACACTCGGTTTAGTAACATACCCTTTTTCATTAATGACAAATTTGACGAGCACAAGTCCATCGACTTTGTTTTTCGCAGCTTTTCTTGGGTATCTGGCCTCTTTGCCTATATACTTATTGAGACCCTTCATTCCTCCGGAAAAGGTAGCCGGTATTTCCGGAACCTTCGAAACGTTATTGTCTTTGGTTATCTCAGTCATGTTTGCAAATACCAGTTTCGGCTCCACTAAAGAATCTAGAATCTCAATAATCGGTCGCGGAATCCGGAATTGTATCGGGAGTACATAATAATAAGGCACTCTCTTTCCATCGTCCCAAGCAGAATTCCATTTTGGAAAACTCTTGACTACCCGCAGAGCCTCAGCATCAAGTTCAGGAGAAACACTTTGGATTACGCTCGGATTAGTCACACATCCTTCTTCATTAATGACAAATTTGACAAGCACGCGCCCCTCGACGTAGTTTTCCTCAGCTTTTCTTGGGTATTTGACCTCTTTCTCTAAATACTTATAAAGAGCCTTAATCCCTCCGGGAAAGGTAGCCGGTATTTCCGGAACTTCCGAAACTTTATTGTCTTTGGTTATCTGTGTCGAGTCAGCCAATATCAGTGCGGGATCCTTTAAAGAATCTGGAATCTCTATT
Organism: Muribaculaceae bacterium; assembly: GCA_029061225.1. GTDB lineage: Bacteria > Bacteroidota > Bacteroidia > Bacteroidales > Muribaculaceae > Lepagella. Next base: position 5,478 of record JAIDSM010000225.1, on the reverse strand, counting down.
GTCGGTCTCGATACTCCAGCCTCCGAATTTATGGTGGTCAAGAAAAATCCGGCACATATACCAATTCCTAATGTCAGCTCCGATAATCTGCGCCAAATCGACCTCTTTCTCATTATAATTCCTGTTGGCATAATATTACAGTTATATGATAATGAAACATCGCGGTCGCAAGAAGGACCGCGATGTTGGAGCGTATGAGATCAATTGCCGAGCGGCTTCTCGATCTTCACAAAAGTAGAGAGCGGCCAATAGAACGCCTCCGGATCATCCGGCTGGGAAGGGGAGTATTTGGCATAAGGCTTCAGATGCTTTGCCAATTCCGGCAGCTTCTCGGCAATTCCTTCGCGAACGCATTTGGCAACCTGTGTTGCACCATAGGTGTTGAAATGCGTGTTGTCGGCAAGTTCCTTGTCCTGACCCTTGAAAGTTCCGGCAGGATAATGCACGAGAGCTTTCTTACTTCCCTCTGCACCCAAATTCTCATAGAGGGTAGTCGTCATCTCTGTTATGTCTATCACAGGCACATTCTCACGTGCCGCCACTTCTTTCATTGCATTGGGGTAGTCACCATGAGTATTCTTGATCTTTCCGTTTTCATCAAAACTGCGACGTGCAGTAGGAGTGAGGAACACTACATTCAGACCCTTATGGCGTGCGCGGTCAACGAATATCTTGAGGTTGTGGGCATAGTTGTAATACGCTCCCGAACCGGGACCTTTGTCCTTCTCGTCGTTGTGGCCGAATTCAACGAAAACGTAATCGCCCGGCTTTGCCATTGAAAGAACCTTATCATATCTCTTGCTTGCAAAGAAAGAGGAGGTACGCTGTCCGCTCTCTGCCTGATTGGAGACTGCGATGTTGGTATCAAAGTAAGCCGGGATGATCTGTCCCCAGCTTGCCCAGGGTTCTTCGGCCTGATCAACTACCGTGCTGTCACCGCAATAGAAAAGAGTTATCACATTATCGGATTCATCCACCGGGCGTATTGTGACACTCTCTACAGCCGGAGCATCCCCCGTGAATTCGAGAGTCAGCTTGTCGTCCCAGTTGCAAACACCTATCTCACGAGGATTCAATCTTACGGTATCCTTTAGGTTGATACCGGGTGAACGCTTGTTGACGATGAATGAGTATTCCTCAAATTTGTTTTTAGGTAGTGATACCGCATCAAGCATAAGTCTACGGTTCTCTGCCCTGACTACAGTATGAGATTTACGTTTCTTGTCACCGAGTTTTACTGTCACCATATAGTTGCCGTCCGGAACCCTAACGGAAAAGAAATATGGATCATTCCCCTTTACCGATGGTTTTGATCCGAAATCATATCCATATCCGTTGAATTCGTCGTAGGCAGGAACAGCCGCATCCATTTTATATGTCTGAGGATAAGTCGGCAGAAGATAGTCCTGGAGTGTGCAGTCTGTTCCACGGAGTCCTTCGGCGATACTTGCCGCGTTCAAACGGGCGCCTTTCTTCGAGGTGTGGGTATGGTCTTTCTTAAAGTAGGGAGGAGTCCCGGCCTCTGTAAGTGCCTGGAATTTTTTACCTGATATGGAATTCAGGTCGATATAATAGGCACCTGCTTCACGTGCGGCATCCTTGGCCCATTTTCCGTAGCTGTCGGCGTTGCTCTCGATCTTGCCGTCTTTCCACTTATTGCGTGGAGTATGGCTCAGCACAATAGGAATCGCACCTTTCTCCTTTGCATCCATGATGAATTTACGGATATACCAGCCATAGGTATATACCACCTGGTTGATGCCTGTCTTCTCCATCTTGAAGACCTTGCTTTCCGGACCTGAACCATGAAGTTCGCCACGGGCCTTTCCTGTATTTATGTCACCTCCGTCGTTATGGCCGAACTGCATGATGACGTAGTCACCCGGTTGGAGTGCGTTGTAGACCTTGTCCCAGCGACCCTCATCGAGGAAAGTGCGGGCGCTACGACCAGCCATAGCATGGTTTTCTACGGTGATTTTCTCCGGGTCGAAGAGTTCTGCGATTACACTTCCCCAACCCCACATGCTGTCGTCATCCTTATCCTCGTTCTTTACCGTGCTGTCTCCGATAGTGAAGAGTACAGGCTTACCCGGCTGACGGGTCTTGCCTGTGATGGTATCGACGGGGAAGGGGAGAAGATAGTCTTTAAGCTCTACACCTTCGAGAGCAGCGATTCCCTCTGCGGCGGACTGAGCGTTTACCTTAGCACCGAAAGCAGATGTGTGGATTCTGTCAAGATAGAACATTGTCTTGACTTTTTCCTTACCGAATTTCTCAAACTTGGTTGCGGTAATATCATTCAAATCAACGAAAGGCACTCCTTCAGCCTCCGCCACCTGTTTTGCCCATAGACCGAATGTCTGATTGACACGAGTGACTTTTGTGCTGTCTTTGTCATCGAAAGCCAGGCGAGGAGTCAATGAGAACAGAATCGGATGTGCACCCTTGGCCTTGACCTCCCTGACATATCGGCGCATATATTCTCCATAGGAGTATACGGTATCGCGCACACCGGTTTCCTTGATGACGACAGGCAGGACTTCATCACCAATTCCTTTGATCGTTGCGCGGGCACGTCCGCTGTCGAAGGGACCGTTGTCATTATGTCCGAGTTCTATGATTACCCAGTCGCCGGGACGGACTCCCTCAAGAACATCTTTCCAAAGAACATTATAGAATGTGCGGCTGCTCATGCCACCGAGGGCATGGTTCTCGACAGTTATCTTCTCTTTGTCGAAAAAGTCGGGCGCGTAATATCCCCATCCCCATTGACCGTTACTGCCGTTGCCGAGCGTTCCGGTGCGCATAGTTGAGTTTCCTACAAGGAATAGCACAGGATTATTTCCGACTCTTGAACTGCCTGACACCGGACGAGCAGTCCTTGCCTTATTAATGCTGTCAGGCGTGTTGTCTACCACCTGGTTGACATCCGGCATCGATTGCGGCTTGTTGTCTTGCACCGAGCCTACAGCCAGTGCCGCGCACGCAAGTCCCGCTACCGAGAAAAGTTGCTTCAAAGGTTTCATGTCTATTTTGAGTATATTAGGTTTTTTAGATATCTACATTTTCACAATTAAACATCACAATCTTCTCGACCCCAGCCTCTGTAGGAGCGTCGATATCGTCTATCTTGGAATCCCTTACATCGTCGAGCACTACAGCCGGACGGAATTCCGGACGGTCGTAAGTGAAAGTGAGGTTATTGGCGTTGAGCCCTAATACGTGACGGGCATAAAGGCCGTAGGCCGGTGTCTCACCCGCGAATTTAGGTTCCGGATAGTTGGTGCCTTGTTCTCGATAATCCTTGTTTACAAGTTCCTTAGCACCTCCGCCCCGGAATTGCAGACGGATATTGTTGAGCCAAACATTTCTTACAGGCTCATCCGGCATACCTGTGATAATGATTGAGCAGAGCGAGTCGCAGTCATCGGCTATTACATTGGATATCTGTATGTCGCGGGCTGAGGATTTTCTGGTCACTTCCTTCGGTCCACGGTTGCGGCATCCCGTCGTAATATAGATAGGGTAGTGGTGAACGTGGCTCATCGTGATGTTCGACACTGTGATATTTTCCATTATTCCTTGGTCGACTTCCTCGAATGCCAAGCCGCTTGAATAATTGAAAGTACTGTTGGAAAGAGTAATGTTGCGGTAACCTCCATTGGACTCAGTGCCGAGTTTGAAACGGCCGCATACCCAGTTCACTTTCTCAGGCACATAAGTACCGTCGAGCAGGGTGCCGCACTTATATCCGGTGACGTTGCAGTTAGTGACTGCGATGTGCTCGCAAAGAACCGGTTTTTTCAGTGCATATGAACTTTTCAGAACTAAGGCATCGTCATGTGGAGTGTTGACCTTGCAGTTTGTCACTGTCATGTATTTGCAGCAGTCAATATCGATTCCGTCACGATTAGTGTCGATGGTGAGGTTGTCGAGTGTAGAGAGATCGCATCCGGTCATAATGACAGCAAAGTGACCTCCTCGATAGACTGTGAAGTCTCGCAGTGTTACCCTCCGACACTGCTTAAGTGCTATCGCCTTGTCACCCGTGCCGATTGAACCACCCTGAAGATTACCGGCTCTTTCGGTATCTTTTCGCGTAAGACCTTCTCCGTCTATCATACCGGATCCAGTAATGCTGATGTTTTCCTGACCTTCGGCCCAGATTAGGGAATTACGAAAGTAGGTGTGTCCACCATCCTGATATTGGGGGAAATCTCCCCATTCCTCACTCTCGTCGTAAGCTTTCATTTCAGCAGGAGCAGCCAATAAGAGGCAGCCTGGAGAAAGGTGTAGTTCAATATTTGACTTCAGACGAATACTGCCACTGAGGAAGGTACCTGCCGGCAGTAATACCTGACCTCCTCCTTCGGCTACCGCAGCCTCGATGGCAGCGTTGATTGCCGGGGAGTCAAGTGTTTTTCCGTCGCCTTTGGCTCCAAAGTCGATAACGTTGAAAACTCCTCCGGCATGAGATAAAATAGCGGAAGAAAGGAAGGCTGCTGCCAGCAATTGTCTCATTGTCTATGTCAGGTTTGTTATTAATATGCAAATTTAAACAAATTTTCTTATTTCCGCAAAATTAATTCCAGTGAAATTTACGATTTCACTGGAATTAATTCCCCCGGATATTTAGCCATGCTCTCGACTCACATAACGGGACTTCCTGTCATAATAGAAAAGCAGGGTATATTAAAATTTGTTTTTAATATAGACAGTCTTGGATGTCTGTCCTGTGCGAATGATATACATACCGGGTTTGAGTCGCTTAATGTCTTCTGAAGAACATTGATGTAATATCAAAATACCTTCCATATTATAGATGTCAACGACGATACCAGTGTTTTCAAACAATTCCATTACGTCTGATATTCCTGTAATCAGACATTCTAAATATAGACCTGATCCATCAACCGTAGACACAGTGATGCTACAAGTTCCTTCTCCTTTGATTTCCACGTTTCCTTCGGAGTCTACAGTGGCAACACTCATGTCAGTCGATTCAAATACGACATTTTTATCTGTCGCATTTTCCGGCAGGACATTTACAGAAATGTGGAAATGGCTTCCAATCTCTCCGTACCAGTAAGATGGATCAATTTCAAGCACTTCTGCCAGAACGGGTTCAACTATTATCATACAACTTGCACTGACGCTGCCGCAGCTGGCTGTTATGACGGTCTCTCCAATGGATTGGGCCGTTACATTTCCGAATTCGTCAACGGACGCGATGCTGTAGTCCTCCGAGCTCCAGGTCACAGTTTTGTCAGTGGCTTCCTCAGGAACTACATAAGCGTCCAGTCGGATTTCTTCTCCTACCTTAAGTTCAGCTGATTCTGTGTTCAGGAAGATTTGTTCGACAGGAGTCTCGACTACCAAGATCCGGCAGTTAGAGCTGATGTCTCCGCATCTGGCTGTGATGTAGGACTGACCCAGAGAGTGTGCCGTCACGTGACCATATTCATCAACTGTCGCTAT
>JAIDSM010000224.1 GCA_029061225.1 Muribaculaceae bacterium | reverse complement strand
AAACAATGAAGATCATGAGGAGGTCATAATGCAGAGCGAACGGTTGATGGACGGGTCGTGGGAAAAACCGGAGGAGGCCGGAACTATCCTCAACGATGGGGGTAACGCCCGAAATCCTTTTCTTCTATCAGACGGACTCACTCTGTATTACTCATCCGACGGTGATGGAAGCATGGGAGGATATGATCTTTTCGTTGCGACCAAAGACCCTGTAAGTGGGGAATTCCGTCAGCCTATAGGACTTGGATATCCCTTCAACTCCCCATACAACGAATATTTGATGGCTATTGACGAAGACAACGGAATCGGTTGGTGGGTGACAGACAGGAACGCACTTGACGGGCAGGTCTCGGTGTATATTTTCAAGACTAACGATGTGAGAAAAAATTACGTGACCGAGGAGGAAGAAGATATAGTCTCACTTGCGAAAGTAGAGGATATCACACTTACTCAAGATCCGGAAACCGACTATTCAGCCATCCTCAAAGGAATCGAGGAGCGTAACCGCGTCGTTAAGAGGAATGACGGCTATGACTTCATCTTCCCTATGCCGCAGGGGAGGGTAGCGAAACGTCTGTCAGACTTTTCCGACCCTACGGCCAAGCGCGACATGCAGAAGTATCTGCATTCAGTGGAGCTTTATGCCGATCTGGAGAGAATACTTACTGATCTCAGAAAGAAATATCATATGGCCTCCCGTAGACATGGCTCTGTGGAAGCGATTAAGAACCAGATTATTGAACTTGAGCAAAAACGCGTTGACATGTCGGAGGAATTGAAACAGCTACGCAACAGCATTATTTCTCTTGAAACTAAAAATTGAATAATATCGAAAAATGCCTATCATGGAGAATCTACATAGCCATACGGAATTTTGCGACGGTAGGGCATCAATGGAAGAGATGGCTAAGGCTGCCTATGAGGCAGGATTCACTGTATGGGGCACATCACCTCACAGTCCCATCTGTTGCCCTTCAGGAGCCAATATGAAGGCGGGTGATGTAGAAGCCTACATCGAAGCATCAAATCTTCTGAAGAAGGAATACGGGGGCAAGATGAGGCTTCTGACAGGAATGGAAGTTGATTTCATTTCAGAAGACTTCGGTCCGCATATAGATTATTTCCGAAGTCTTCCACTTGACTACAGAATTGGCTCTGTGCATTTCGTATGTACGAAAGAGGGTCGCCCGGTCGATGTCGATGGACCTGCAGACCGATTCCTTAAGTATCTTGAATCTGAATATGCCGGGGATTTGAGGTATGTAGTTGAAACTTATTATGCAGAAGAACTTAAAATGCTTGAATGCGGGGGATTTGAAATAATAGGGCATCTGGATAAGATCGGCGACAACGGAAGTCATGCAATGCCTGATCTTGAAGACAAGCAGTGGTATGCAGAATTGGTAGAGAAGGTGATTGCCGCTGCTGTTGAAAAGGACGTGATTATTGAAGTCAATACAAAGAAATTTGACACCGGCAGTCGGTTCTTTCCGTCAGAGCGATGGTGGCCTTTGCTTAAGAAATACAATGCAAAACTAATTCTAAGCACCGATGCTCATTATCCCGGTAAGGTGGCGGCAGGGTATTCAGAGGCTTATGAAAGACTTCGAAAGTACGGGATGACGCATCAGCTGATATCATTTTAACGGTGTAGCTCATATTCCTTGTTATGGTGTAATCCCAGAATGGAGATTGGCTTTTTTAATGGCACATTGCCATGTGGTAAATAGTAAGGAGTTGTTCCAAGCGGAACAACTCCTTACCTTTTAAGCTAACTATAGGAATTGAAGAATCAGCGGACGATCACTTTCTTGCCGTTCACTATATAGAGGCCGGGAGCTGTGATTCGCTCGATGCGGATACCCTCGAGGGTGTATATGGCATCTGAAGCGTTATTTTCAGCTTCGATATCGTCTACCCCTGAAGTATCATTCTTCTGCTGAGCCTGATTAGGATTACCTGCATATGCAATCGATGGATCCACTGAAAGATGAGGCGGCTGGTTGTAGCAGCAATTCTGGTTTACGACCTGCACGCGATAGTTGAGGTCATCCATCAGGTGAGGAATGCGGTAGTCGCTCGGATAGCTGGTAGCGTTGATGATAAGCTGGTTGGTCTCGCCATCCCAAGTCACGATTTCCTCGCGCCAGTCACCGAGAAGGTCGCCGAGAACGCAGGGATTAAACTTGGAGCTGTTGTTGAGTTTACCGATTACATAGTTGCCGTTGTTGACCTTGTAGCGGTCAAACCATGCGTTTTCATGGTTCCAGTGAGCGATGATGCTCTTGTCGAAGAATTCGTCGTAGAGGTCTCCGTCCCAGTAGATACGGTTGTTGATGCCTGCTCCACTCTGTCCGATCGCCCACTTTTCAGCATACATCTTCCCGTCTGCGCAGTCATGAACACCTGCCGACGCGCTGTAGAGGAACTGAGAGTGATCGTAGAATGAGTCGAAATGGGCTGCCAGACCGCGTCCTGTGTCGCCGTCAGCCTTAATGTGGAGGATAAGTTCGCCGGTAGCCGCGTCGCGAAGATCGCATCCATAGGGTGACTTTTCATGTACCATGAATACCTCCATACCGGGACGGTCGGGAAGGAAGTCGCCAAGGTGGAGGGCGTCTCCATGGCCGAGGCCCGTGCGGTAGAGGAGCGAGCCGTCATGGTCAAGAGCAGCAGATCCGTATACGATCTCATGCTTGCCGTCACCGTCGCAGTCACCTACGGAAATCCAATGGGCACCTTCGCCCCAAAGGCCCTGTCCTGAAGTCGTATTGCGGCTTACCCAGCGCTCTGAGAGTGTTGTCCCGTCCCAATCATACGCACCTACGAAAGCACCTGAATAGTAGCCACGGGCAAAAATAGGACTTGGATTAGCATCCGGTCCGTCAAGATAGGCGAGAGCTGCCAGATAACGCTCAGAGCGGTTCTGATTGTTGTCTCCCCAATAGCTCAGTCCTGCCTTATAGTCCGTATGGTAAGGTATTGTAGCAAGTGCAGCACCTGTGGGGCCGTCAAATACTGTGATGTATTCGGAGCCGTGATCCTGCTTACCGCGTCCGCTGAGGAGATTCTCATTCGGATCGTCGTCGCCGAGAAGCACGTAGTTGCCTTCGCCGTCGATAGTGCCGGGAGCGGTCTTCATCATAAACTCACCATAGCCGTCGCCGTCAAAGTCCCAAGCGATAAACTGCATTGTATGAGCACTCGTGAAGAAGTTGTGACCGGGATTAATACGCCAGAGTCGGGTGCCGTCGAGCTTGATACAGTCAAAGATGGCAGGAGATGTAGTGCCTGAGCTTGCTGCATCTTTTTCATTGGAAGGTGACCACTTAAGGATTATCTCATACTCTCCGTCACCGTCCATATCGCAGAAAGAGGCATCGTTTGGAGTATACGTAGCACCGTTCTTAGTGTCTATCGGTGTTTCGGTCGGAATATAGAATGTCTGGTTGTCCCAGGTCTTGCGGCTAACCTCAGTCTCAAGGAGATTGCCATACTGGTCATAGACCTCAAGACGGTAGTAATTGTCAGCAGTTCCGAGGTTATCTAAGATATTGGTACGGTCGGTGATGTAGAGGCCACGATTGAGCACAGCTTTCTGAGCGTTAGCGTCGCCACGGTACAGTTTGTATTTCACTCCGTAGCCGTCAGCTTCCCTGTGACGCCAAGAAACGAGGTTGCCGTTGCCCATCTTGGCTCCGGAGAGGCTTACCGCCATGAGTCCGCGACCGAGAGGTTTGGCAGCCGGACGGTCTCCTCGGGTAGATACTTTGAAGCGGATTCCGAAAGTCATTGCCAAGGCATTGTCTTTCATGATGTTGACCTTAAGGATGTGGTTCTCATAGGTAGTCTCGGCTGTATATCCTTCCGCCATAGTGAATGAGAAGTCAGAAGGTTCGCTGAAAAGGGTGGCTGGATAAGCAGCTGTTTCTCCATTCTTGAGATCCTTGATGAGAGCAGTCAGGTCGATAGCGGAGGGAGCGCCGCCGATAGTCTCAGTAGCCCTGCAAGAGAGACCCTTTACGTATGTGCCGACTGACGTCACTTCCTCGTCAACCGCACCGGTAATCGAGACATTACGAAGACCGATTTCCTTGGGAGATGAGGCATCGGCTCCATTGATGTTCATCAAATAGATCGTCATGCTGAAGGGCTGGCTGTCTGTGATCACATCTCCGAGGGTGAACTCATAGTGGCTGAAACCGATGGAATTGGCTTCGGATATTTTGTTGCGCAGCGGACCTAAGCCTGTGGCGAGAGCCGTTTCTGTGCCGCGGCTCACAGTGTAATAGACATCCACGGCTCCTCCGTCGGTGCCTATCTTTACTGCATCGAAGGCTATCAGAGTCGGTTTGAATTTATGTCCGCTCTTAGGAGTTACGCTTACTGTGATACAGTGTCCGGCAGTTTTCGAGGTGACCTTAGTGGTAGGTGTGAACGCTGTGAAAGGGGGGATATAATCCACAGCCTCATATCCGGAGTCTGCACCGGACTTCTCAACCAGTCGCGTCTTTGCGATATTGGAACCGGTCTGATAGCCGGTGGTGACGAGAGATGCAGCGGAGGCATCGCCGGTCACGTCAACAGCCGACAGTTTGTCGGGATTGCTTAGCTCCCATGTGGCAGTGATGGACTGTGCCGAAGCACCCGCCACTGTCATGGCAGCAAGTAGGGAAATGACTGTTTGTTTCATGTAGGTTGTTTTTGGTTAATTCTCACGTTTATTAGAAGATAATGCAAAATTAATTAAATTTCGCGAATTATCATCATAATGAATAAAAAAAATATCAATACGACCACAGTTCTATCATTTCACCCTGTTCCAAACCTCACGCCGGAGGCGGTGGTGTGGCAGGTACGCTGTGGCTAAATAACATAATCAATGAGGTTTGTTTGGGGGCGCTGCCATTGTTCGATATTAGGTTTCGTAACAAATGTGTTTGGAACCGTTTCATCTTACAGAAACAAACTATATTGTAACGCAGCGTAACGGACGCCACAATGAATATACCTAATTTTGTGAAATGTCTTTCAAAAGTTACAACCGTTAGGGTCTCTATATATCGACTAACAATTCCAACTGAAGGGTATGAAAAACTTTATTATAGGATTATTGGTATTTTCAGTACTTTATATAATGCCGGTTCAGGCCTCCGATAATACGCGGGTAGCAAGGATGTTTTCAGGAATGGAGCTTGGCAACTCAACTTATACAGCTTTCTGCAAGGATGCTTTAGGATTCATGTGGATTGGTACGGATAACGGCTTGATACGTTTTGACGGAAACCATTATTATGTGTACCGACATTTGGAAGGGAATGAAGAAAGTGTGAGCGACAACAGGATTTTAGGCTTAATATGTGATAGCGACGACAGAATCTGGATTGCTACGGCCAATGGACTCAACATATATGACGCCTCGAATGACTCCTTTAGAAGGATTACAGTTCCAGATTTTGGTGAGAACGGTTATATCATATCCATTACATGTTCCGAAGCTGGAATAATCACTTTTGTAGTAGGGGGAGTTGGATTATACAATGTAGAAATGGATAAAAAAGGAATGATGGCTATCAAAAGCATCGACTCCCCTACGGGTCGGAAAGATATCAACTGCGTTCACGCTCACAAAAACGGTAAACTTTATGCCGGGACAAACAAAGGATTAGTGTTTGAGTATACTTCTGGCAAACAGTGGAAGAAAACCACACAGGTGAATTCTGCGGTATTTGATATGAGCGAAGAGAACAACGGAAGTTTGGTGATCAATTCATTCGATGGAGTCTTCCGTTATCACCCGTCATCAAAAGATATTACTCGAATCCGTTTGAATGCCGATGTTATCATCAACAACCTTTCTGATCCTGTCGGAGATTGGTTGTATTTAGCGACATATGGCTCGGGATTATGGAAATTGAATAAAGATTCGGAAGTAGCTGAGTATTGTAATGATATTTATTCTCCATATATCGATATTGCTAAATCAAAGATTGGTTCTGTATATGGAGCAGATGACGGATCTTTATGGATTGGAGTAGATTTTTACGGTGTGATGATGCTTTCAGCAGAGGGAACCTCTTTTATTTATCGTAACATCTCTAATATCATTAATAATTATGATCTTCCTTTGAGTGGGATTGATGTCTGGAAAGGAAATTCTGTCATTGGAAACAGTAAAGGTGATATAGTCATAATCTCGAAAGATGGGAAAGTATTGAACAGGGGGCAACTCCCCGAAGGAGGAGTCATAACCTCTATTGATGTCATGGATGGAGATAAGGCTGTCTTGGGAGTGGTAGAAAGCGGAGTGTGGGAACTCGACCTACTTACCGGTGCGATTCAAAAAATTCTTGATATTCCGGAAAAATATATATCAGTGAAGGTCTGTGCCGCAGACGATAGCTGCCTATATATCGGGTTGTATGCGAAAGGATTGCTTAAGTTTAATCCTAAAACGGGAGAAAAAACATGGATTTCTCCGGACAAAGACGGCAAAGAATGTCTTTCTCCTTTTATATCCTCAATGAAGATTTATGATGATAAGATATGGCTTGGCTCATATGGAGGGTTGGCATGCTTTAATATAAAAAATGGCAGTTTTGAAGAAATAGACCAGTCTCCCTATATGACATGCGCGGTTTTTGACATTGTTCAGGAGAGTCCGGAATCGGTCCTAATCGGTACGAGCAATGGCTTGATCAGATATAACGTCGATTCTAAAGAAATAGAAAAATATACGACTCTCGAAGGCCTTTCTGACAATGATGTGAGATCTATCGCGATTGATGGGAAGGGAGGAAAATGGATTGGGACTATGCGTGGCATTAATTATGAGCATCCCGATGGCGGACGATTCATAGCATATTCGGGAGGTAACGGTATGGTTGAGCGTACTTTTGAAAGTATGTTTTATAGTCCTGAGACTGAAATGATTTATGCCGCCGGACGTATGGGGTTGACAAGTTTTATTCCGTCCTCTCTAACAGTGCCGGTGTTCAAAACAGCGTTAAGAGTCACTGATATATATAAGAAGGGCAAGAAGATGACTCCAATCGATTCTTCCGGATTCCCGGATACCATCAATCTACGGCATAATGAAAATTCCATAGCCTTTAGAATCTCGACTATGGATTTTCGAGATACTTCAAATCTCAAATACCTATGGAGATTTGCTGATGAGAAAGACTGGGTGGAGCTTCCGGATGGTACAGACCTGATCAATCTCTCTTCATTGGCACCGGGGAAATATACATTGGAGTTTAAGGCTGAGGAGGCGGGAGTTGAATCTCAGATTTCTTCAATAATGATAAATGTGGCCTTTCCGTGGTATCTTACATGGTATTCCAAGACGGTCTATGTAGTGATCCTTATTGTTATTCTTTACTTATGCCTGACGATTGTCAGGAAAAGGCAGAAGGAGCGAATGAATGAGAAGAAAATGGAGTTTTTCATGGATATGTCGCATGATATGCGGTCTCCTCTTACTTTAATTATCGGTCCGCTGGAATCGTTGCTGAAAGAAAAACTAAGATACGATGTGCGTCAACGTATCAGGGGAGTCTATCGCAATGCCCACAGAATCCTCAATATAGTAAATCAGCTTCTTGATATTAAGAAGATTGATTATGGAAGAAAGAGACTTATATGCCGGAAAACCAAATTAACTCAGTTCATTGGCGAGATTGTGGATGTGTTTCGTCCTCAGGCTCAGGATAAAGGCATTACATTGACCTTTTATCCGGATAGTAAAACGTCTGATGCATGGATTGACCGGAGTGTCATTGACAGGATTTTAGTCAATTTGATTTCCAATGCAATAAAGTATACTCCGGAAAGCGGAGAAGTCGATATTATACTTAATGATTCGTATGATGATTTATACGGTAAGTGCATAAAGATTACGGTTAGGGATAATGGAATCGGTTTAGGACATAGTATTACGACGGATCTTTTTCAACGTCATTATAGATCTGAGTCAGGAGAATCGTTTGCCGAAGACAGCTACGGATTGGGATTGGATATTTGCAGAAGGTATATAAATCTGCACCACGGTGAAATTTACGGTGAAAACAGGAAAGATGGTATCAGAGGCAGTGCCTTTATAATTCTGATACCATTGGATAAGGACCGATATCATCCTGAAGAATTGGTAAGCGAAGTGAATGATCATGAATCAGATGATAAAGATTTTCATGTTGCGGTGGATACGCCGGATGAGGATGGAAGAAATGAAAGTGAAAATATTGTCATCGACGAAACAGAATCTAAATCGATTGGAGATTTACCGCAACTTAAGGGAAACGATGAGATTCTGATAGAGCGTGTAGATAAAATCTTAGACGCAAGTATAGGAGAGGAAGACATGAATGTCGACAGGCTGGCCCAGGCAGTAGGAGTTAGCAGAACGCATCTATATCGCAGATTTAAGGAGAAGATCGGAATTAATCCAAGTGACTATATTCGTAACAGACGTCTGCTGAAAGCCTGTGAACTGCTGAAAAACGATGATTTGGACATCACACAGATAGCCTATGCCTTGGGATTTTCATCACAGTCTCAATTTTCCACGACGTTCAAGCGTTTCATGGGCCGGACACCAACAGAGTATCGCACGAAATACTCAAAATCACTCAAAAACAACTGATGAGTTCAAATTAAAATGCATCTGCATCAAATAAAAACGTTAATAACAAAGATTTTATATAATTTTGCTGCCACAAAGGATTGATGTATTTGTGTAATCATTATCATGGATTAAGAGTCCGGTCAATCCGAATGTCTTGACTGCTGTCAAGACTACTAAATCGACTTATTAAATATTAATAAGTATAATGGATCATTTTTAAAGGATGGGGGTTATCTGTAAGTGGTAAGCCCTGTCCTTCTTGTTTTTCGAAGTCTTCTTTCAAGAAGGTTTTATTTAACAAGCTCAACTTAACGTTTATGGTTTAAATGGTTATGGGGTTATATCAGACGAGGTATAGAGCCCTTCTGAAGTAAATATTCAAATTTTTCTTATAATCCTTTAACCTATTAACCTTCTAACCCTCAACTTCCGCTTGCGAAAGTTGAATTAGTTTATAATTTCACTGAAAAGGATGTTACCGGAATCGTCTTGAAGGTGAGCGTCCCACCGAGGTGTGTGACGATGCGTCTGGACAGACTGAGACCGATACCATTGCCGGACTCGCGTGTCGTAAAGAAAGGCGTGAAGATATGGTGAGCAGTTTCTTCAGAGATCGGTTCACCATCATTTGAAATTCGTATCTCTATAGATTCATCAGCTTTTTCTTGAGCTTCCATGGTAATTGTTTTTGGCTCCGCTTCAACAGCGTTTTTTATTATGTTGAGGATTACTTGACGGAGCAGAGCTTCATCGGTATATACCATCAAGTCCGGAGGAAAACAAGTAAGCGTGATTGTGATATCCTTATTTTGTGCGTAACCATCTGCCATAGTCAAGCATGACTCCAACAAAGGTTTCAGGTAAAGTGTTCTCATCCGAGGAGAAGGAAGTTGGCTGAATTCCCGGAAATTCCTGACAAAATGCATCAACGATCCGCTACTCGAGGAAATGGTATTGAATGCATCGGATACGTCCTGCGTAGTTGCTTTTCCGCTCATGGTCTCGGCTATCGACTGGATGGGAGTAAGTGAGTTCATAATCTCATGGGTGAGAACTCGAGTAAGTTTCTCCCATGACTCCACTTCGACGGCCTGAAGCCGGCGGCTGAGGTCGGTGATTGTGATAAGCGTGAAGCGTTTGTCATTAACAGTTACTTCGCTTTTTCTTATGTCAAGGTCGATATAAGCTTGTTTGGAAATCTGACAAATATTAGTCCATGCATGTCGTTCGAGCAGTCTAAGCGCTGCCTCGTTGTGAAGCCTAACCTCTCCTTTGGCATCAGCCACTGCCAAGCCAATGTCCGTAAGGTTAATCAGGTGTCCTAAGAAAGCCTCATTCTGACGGACTTCTATGGTGAGTTTCTCAAAGTGCTCTACTAATCGATTGAGCATCTGGTTGATTTCCATTTGCTCAACATCAACATCCTCTGTGGGGAAATTATATGAAAAATCTCCGCTCAGCGTTGCTTCCATTACATATCGCAGACGCTTCTGAACCTGTGCTACACGACGAATCATAGCTATCGTACAAGTGATAGAACAGATGCTTAGGAATATCCACCATGGATTTCGATACGCAAAACAGATTCCGGCACCAAAAGACGTGAAAATGGCTCCGATAAGCCAAGCCATCGGAACCATATGCCATTTAGATTTTCCTTTAGATGCCATATTTCCTTAGTTTGTTATAAAGGGTCTGGCGTGTTATGCCGAGTTGTCTTGCCACTTCAGACATATTTCCGCAATGCTGTTTGATGGCAGCCGATATTGCCTGCCGCTCCATTTCTTCAAGTGTAGTAGGTTCTGCTGATGAAGAATCAATAGAATCATTCAGATCAAAATCTCTGACATGAAGGGTTTCCGACTCTGAAAGTATGAGGGCTTTCTCAACGGCATGTTCGAGCTGACGGATATTTCCCGGCCATGACTGCAAACACAGCTTATGCATGGCATCATCTGATACTCTCGGAGCAGGTCTCGAGTAGATTTCAGCATATTTCTTGATGAACAAATCCACAAGCAGCGGGATATCATCACGCCTGTCGCGAAGAGGTGGAAGCTGAACAGTGACGGTATTGATACGATAGAAAAGATCTTGACGGAATTCGCCTGCAGATACCATTCGGGGAAGGTCTCTGTTTGTGGCGCAGATCAGGCGGATGTCTATTTCACGGGGTGTGTTGGTGCCGACTCGGATTATCTTCCTCTGTTGAAGGGCTGTCAGGAGCTTCGCCTGAAGATGATAAGGCAGGTTTCCTATTTCGTCAAGGAAAAGGGTCCCACCATGGGCAGTTTCGAACTTTCCGGCACGGTCTGTTTTGGCATCGGTGAAGGCTCCTTTGGCATGGCCGTAAAGCTCGCTTTCGAAGAGAGTCTCAATGACCGCTCCCATGTCCACTATCTCCATCGGACCCGATCCACGCAACGACAACCTATGTATTTCTCTTGCAAGAAGATCCTTGCCGGTACCGTTTTCTCCTGTTATCAGGATGTTGGCATCGGTGGGAGCCACGCGCTCCACAATCATTCGAACCCGTTGCATTTCCGGTGAATTGCCCCAGAGCATTTCTGTTTTGTTCTGTGTAGGTAGCTTATGTTTCTTTTGTCCGAAAGCGTTAAGTATTGTCTCGGAAAGACGAGCGTTTTCGAAAGGCTTTACTATAAAATCAGATGCTCCGAGCTTCATCCCCTCCACAGCGAGAGCAACATCTGCATATGCGGTAAAAAGCACGACGGAGGTAGCAGAGGCAATCCGTTTTATCTCGCTGAGCCAGAAGAGGCCTTCGTTCCCGTTGTTGATGGAAGATCGGAAGTTCATGTCAAGAAGCACTACCTGAGGATTATGTTTCCTAAGAAGTGAGGGAATGTATGACGGATCTGATGCAGTGACCACTTCATCGACCTTTGGCTCCATAAGCAACTTTACGGCTGTCAGCACATCCTTATTATCATCAATCACAAGCAGTGTTTTCTTCATGATGCAAAATTACTGAATTTTCTCGAAGTAAAAAAGTAGTTTAGGAGGTTTAAGAAGCATAAGAGGTTTAAATTGTTTAAGAAGCTAAAATTTTAATATTTATAGTTTCATCCTTAACTCTCAACCCTTAACTCTCAACTCTTATAACTGTGTCTTCTCGACTATTTTGCCGTCGAAAAGGTTGATCACTCTGTGGGTATAGGCGGCATCGTGACGGGAATGTGTCACCATAACGATAGTCGTGCCTTCTCGGTTGAGTTCTGTCAGAAGTTCCATCACCTCCTTGCCGTTCTCTGAGTCAAGGTTTCCGGTCGGTTCGTCCGCGAGTATTAGATCCGGTCTTGACACTACGGCCCGAGCAATGGCGGCACGTTGTTGCTGACCACCCGATAGCTGCTGCGGAAAATGCTTGGCGCGGTGTAGGATATTCATGCGGGAGAGGGCCTCCTTCACTCGTTCTTTTCTTTCTGCAGCTCCAATCTTGAGATATTTCAGAGGAAGCTCCACGTTCTCCTCTATGTTCAGTTCATCTATAAGATTGAAATTCTGGAATACGAATCCAATCTTTCCTTTTCTGAATACGGTACGGTCTTTTTCCTTAAGATCGGACACGTCTGTTCCGTTAAGTATATATTTCCCATCGGTTGGATTATCAAGCAGACCAAGTATGTTGAGGAGAGTGGATTTCCCGCAACCTGAGGGTCCCATGATTCCTACGAATTCTCCTTTTTTGATGTCGAGCGATATTCCGCGCAGAGCCAGAGTCTCGACTTCGTCGGTGCGGAATGTCTTGGTAAGGTTTTCTATCTGTATCATAATTGATATTTAGGTTTGATTTTTATGTGTTTAGAGGTTATAGAAATTAAGCTCTTTGTGTTCAGTAGATTACTAAACTTTTAAATCCTTTATTATTTTTAAATCTTTTTATCACTTCAGTGAATTGATGGGATTGGTATTTGCCGCGTCTGCGCACTGCGTGATTATGGCTAAGAAACTGATAGTGATTGTGAGCATGGCGGAAGCCGCGTAGATCCACCACTCTATGCTTATTCTGTAGCTGAACTGAGATAACCAGTCGTTCATCACAAAGTAGATGATAGGAATTGAGATGACGGTGGCGATCAGTACATATGTCATGAAGGTACGCACGAGCTTTGCCAACACTTCTCCGCTCGTGCCTCCCATCACCTTATGTATGGCGATGTCGGATGCGCGTTGACGCACATAGTATGTGCTCATTGCCGTAAGGCCAAGAATGGAGATAATTATTGCTATAATAGCGAAAACGGTAATAATCATCGAGAGATGTCTGAAATATTTAAAGTCATTTTCGATGCTTTGGCTTAGAAACGGATACTCGAAGACGTAATCTGAATATTCACTGGAATATATGCTTTCATATACTTCCTTGATTTGATCTAAGGCCAGCTTCTGATCACCTTTGGTCTTAATCAGCACAGTCCATGGTCCAAAATCCTCGAAAGGTTCTTCCACAACTATCCGTACAGGATGTTGTTCGGTCAGTATATTGCCTATCTTGAAGTCTTCGATTACTCCTGACAATGCTCGATTTTCATCGCCATAAGGATAGTCGATATCGTTTTCAGATATATTGAGTTCATTGATGGCCTGCTGATTGAGGTAATCCTTAATAACGGACCCCGTATTATTGTCTCTCTTCAACTTAATCCCGAGGATATCCATGAATGAGGAATCGGCCACGAACACCTGAAATGATACGGTTCGTCCCTCGTGGGTCGTGGTGTTGTTATTACCTCTGCTATGCGGATCTCCTTGAGAGAAACTGACTTTTTCCACGCACGGAAGCTTTAGAAGGGCATCTCTTAGGAGAAGGCCTTTCTCTTTGCCATTCGTAATTATATTGGGTATCCTGACAATACCTGTAGGATCATAACCAAGAGGGGCATTGATCAGGTGTCTTACCTGAATGTACATTGTGAGCGCGCACGCTATCATCACTATTGTAGCGACATTCTGAACTACAATGAATACTTTTCCATAGATCATGTTTGATCTCCTGCGAAATCCTCCTTTAACGGCTTCTATAGGCTTCATGGATGACAGAAGGATCGCGGGTAATACTCCGGAAGTTAAACTCATGATCAGGAGTATGATGACCAGGAATGAGATTGTGGTTATGTTCAGGCATCCCGTAATATCGATTGGTGTATTCAGCAGACTGGAGGCATATGGCTGCATGATGAAAGCCAAGGCAATTCCGAGAATCATGGAAAAGCTACAGAGGAGTGCGCTCTCCCCGATAAGACGCCACAATATTTCATGACGGCTTTCACCGAGAAGACGGCGTGTAGCCATCTCCTTCGCTCGTTTTCCGGCAAGTGCGACAGTCAGATTGATATAGTTCATGATAGCGAAGAGAAGTATGACAAGACCAACTCCTGAAAGCAGCTTGATCATCTTTCGGTTGCCGAAATTCATATGTCCCGAATTAAGATCAGAGAGATAACTTCCACTGAAAGGATATAGCTCAAGCCTTACATTGTCTTCCGGAAGGTTCAGTATCCAATAATCCTTTTTGATGGCTTTTTCGTATTCTTTCTTATTCAAGGAAAGGTCATGACCCTCCTTGGCCAGCAAGATGACTTCAGCGCCGGTAGCGTTAGGCATTCTGTTGTCGGTCAACGTCCAGTTCTCGATTTCAATCATCTTGAAATTCATAAGCATGTCGATTGGTTGTCTGGAGTAGGTCATGAAAGCAGTGTTTTTCATAGGCTCCATCACTCCGGCCACAACGAGAGGATGACCATCTTTATTAAACATCAGGCTCTTGCCCATAGGATCTTCGTCGCCCCATACCTTACGGGCGTATTCGCGTGTGACCACTATGTTTGAAGGATCGTCCAGGACTGTATGCCTGTCGCCTTGTATGAGTTTGAAATCGAAAATATCAAAAAAGGTTGAGTCCACGAAATAGGAGTTTGTGTCTATTGATTTTCCTTCATGTTCCACGTATCTGCTGCTGCGATAAAGCGCAGTTGAAGACTCAATCTCTGGAAATCTGTCCTTTAGAAGGAATTGAAGGTACCAATGACTGCCCATTGTCTTTTCCCCTCTCATATCCAATCCGATGTAGTAAATTCGGTCGGCCTTGGTATGCTGTCGGTCGATATGTGTCTCCTGCCATGTATAGCAGCCTATGAGCACCACAAACATCATGCTGACCGCCAGTCCGAAAACGTCGATGGCGGCATATGCCTTGTTTCTACTTAGAAATTTAAAATACGATTTCATTTTAACTTTAATCTTTTACGAAAATATCTGATCTTTAATCTTTAATCTTTAATACAGTCGCTTCTCCGTAAGATTCATATCCGTTAGTGATCACCCGCTCTCCCGGCTCAAGTCCTTCAAGCACTTCATAGTACTCAGGATTCTGGCGTCCGAGACGTATATTCCTTCTATAAGCTTTTTTACCGGATGGATCGACCACGAATATCCATTTGCCTCCTGTAGCTGAATAAAATGTGCCTTTGGGTATCACCACCGCATCGACCGGTTGCCCGAGCTGAAGACTGAGATAGCATGTCTGTCCGCTCCTTATATTATCGGGAACCTTTTCTGTAAACACAAACTCTACCTTGAATTTCCCATCTCTCACTTCAGGAAAGACCTTACGGAGCCGAAGATTCAAATCCTGTTCTTTTTTCGCTGAAGTGGCGAGCAGATCCTTGTGGACCCGGTCGATATAATGCTCGTCAATTTGTCCTGTAACCTTGTAATTGGTTAGATCGTTGATCTGTCCGATTTTCTGTCCTGCAGTTATGTTTTGGCCAAGTTCTACATCTAATAGTCCAAGTTCACCGTCTATGGGACTCACTACGTTGAGAAGGTCCTTCCGCTTGCGAATCATCTGAACATTCTTCTGCATGTTGGCAAGGTTGTCTTCCATCTGATCTACCTGCGACAGACGATAGATACTGTCCTGGTCGAGCCGCTGGTGTATAAGCCTCTCTCTTCTTACAGCCAGTTCGTAATCTTCCTTTGCTTGAATATATTCTTCTTTAGCTATAAGTTTGTCTTCGAAGAGTTTCTTTTTTTGTTGGAAAGCTCTTTGCTTTCTCTGCACCTCGAGTTCCAGCTGTGCCTGTTCCGTTCTGTTGTTGAGTCGGTCCTGTTCCATCGATATCTGTGTGTTGCGGAGTATGTTCTGTTTCTCAGCGAGTTCTGCTTCGGCATTAAGTATCTGAAGATCGAGGTTACTGTTGCTCAATCTGATTATGACATCTCCTTTTCGGACTTGCGCCCCTTCCTCCACTACCTTCTCAAGTACTATTCCTCCCTCCTCCGGACTGATCTGAACTGTGCTTATAGGCTCGATGCGCCCGTCGATGCGTACGTAATCGTCAAATTTCAGTGACTTGACATCAGCGATATTCAGTCCCGTACGCTCCACCTTATAAGTAGAGGCGATGTCGCTTGCCGCAAGCCATACAATCAGAGAGAGGGCTAAGATTCCGCACCCGAAGTATATCCAGTATCTTGGTTTTATTCCTTTTATTCCCTTAGGCCTTTCTATTTTCACATCCATATCTTATTGCCTTTATAGTATTCTACGAGTTTATCTTTCAAAAGATACAGCATCTGTTTCTGAAGCAGCTCAACTCTTGAAGAGAAGTAGGTATTTGCAGACAGTTGTAGATCAATCAGCGACATGAGCCCTTCCTCATATTTCCTCGAATTAAGCCTGTAAGCCTCTGCATCCGCTTCGACTTTAGCCTTCAGCGACACAATCTCAATAGCGTAGCCTTCGCGATCCAACACAGCCGAGGATATTTCATCGTGCAGACGACGGATTTCCTCCGAAAGGTTTTCCTTGGCTTTCTCATAGGTATACTTAGCTTTCATTTTAGATGAAATTCTATTGAGGCCATCATATAAAGGTATTGAAAGAGTAGCAGAGATATATTCACCCATATTGTTTCTGAATTGATCACCAAAAGAATGTGGGCTATATGATGCGCTTAGGTTTTTAAAGTATGAGGTTGATATTCCGGCGTTAATACTCAGGGAGGGCATCAATTGCCCCTTCGTCACATCATAAGCATATCTGGTCGAAATCACCTGCATTTTTGCATTCAAAGCTTTAGGATTAGTTGAGATTGCAGTCGAATATATTTGTTCGACCGATTCCCCGGGGCTCAATGACGGCGAGGCCGAGAATGAGGTGTCGATTGCAAGTGGCTTTTCCACAGGTAGATTCATGCAGGATTTGAGCTTGAGCATCGATTGTTCGTACAAGTTGCGCTGATGCACCAATAAGTATCTGTCATTTGCGACTGTAGCTTCAGCCTGAGCTAAATCCGGGGCTCCCTTGATACCTAACTCTTCCTGGGTTTTTATAAGAGTCAGCATTCCTTCGCTTTGATTAAGCTTGTCTTCGGCAATACGTACTGAATGTTGGTAGTAAAATGCGTCTGCGTAAGCCATCATAGCTGCAATAGCGCTGTCGTCTCGGGTCATCTCTACAGCGTTGATGTATCTCTTACGCTCGTTTCTTGCCTGCCTGTAGCGGTTAAGTGTCTGTCCTCCGTCGAAGAGAGTCAGCGACGCATAGATGCCGTATCCGTTGTTGAAAGTCGTTACGTCATTGTAGGTGTTGGTTTCCGGATCGATGTTTCGTCCCCAGCTGAACTGAGATCCGACCTGCGCTGATATGGATGGAAAGAAATCACCCAAAGCCTGCTTACCGGTAGCTATGGCCGATGCAACATCCCAACGTGCCTGTACGACTGAGGAGGCATGGGTAGCGGCATAAGACATACACTGCTCCATGGTCCAACGTTCCTGTGCCGACGATGATAGAATAGTAGAAATGGCTAATATAGTAAAAATTTGCTTCATAACGCCCATAATACTTTCAATAGGCGTGCCAAATTTGTAAGGTTGTAGTTATTAGGTAGTAAGCTTTAAGATGTCAAATCGGAGTGTCAAAAAATCATACATATCGCTGTCAATAATTCATACAGATAACAGATTATAAATTTCTCGAAAACACGATTTTTTATTTCAGACTTGCAGAAACCGAATTTTTGGGTTATCTTTGAGCGATGAATTAAAAAAATCTTAATAATATGAGAAGATTGATTATGACATGCAGTGTCATGTCTATTGTGAGTGTCTCCGCGTTGGCTTCTGATAAGCTTCCCATAGAAGTTGGCAACCTCCAAAAAGGTGACCATATGCTGTATTGCCATATGAACGATGCGGGGCCGGCATGGACGGCTTATGCGGTCAGTGAGGACGGAATCGAATATCACGACCTTTTGCAAGGAGACTCCATCTTCAGCGACAAGCTGATGGCACCGATAGAGGGTCGTACACGAGATGCATTTATCTGCCGAAGGCATGATGACAAAGGGTTCCTGATGGTCTGCACGGACATGGAAGCCAACGAGGCATCGCGCAAAAGGCTCGGTAAGAAGGAGACCTGGGATAATTATGGGATTTGTCTGCTGACCAGCGATAATCTTATCGACTGGAAGTCTACTTCGTTTGATTACCGCAAGGGCAAGGAGATATTTTCGGATCCTGAACAGGAAAGTGTATATAAAGACTGGTCGACCATCAACCGCGTGTGGGCCCCCCAGATTATGTGGGACGCCTCATACGTATGGCCCGACGGCAGGAAGGGGGGATATATGATATATTATTCCATGTGGAACCGTGATGAGGAACCATATGACAGAATGTATTACTCATACGCTGATGAGTCATTCACGACACTTACACAACCGAAACTTTTGTTTGACTGGGGTTACGCCACAATTGACGCTGATATCAATTGGGTAGAAGCTGACGGAATGTGGCACATGATGATAAAAAAGGAAGGAGGCAAACCCGGACTGTTCACAGCAACGAGTCCTCGTCTCACAGGACCATGGGGAGAACCTGACGACGATGACTACATCAACTTTGAAGGCAATAAGAAATGCGAAGGCGTGTCAGCTTTCAAGCTTCCGGGTGAGAAGACATGGCATATCGGATATATAGAATACTCTTCAAAACCGCGTAACTATCGTATATGTCAGGCTGACGAGAATATGCGCAACTTCCACGATCCTGAGAACATTAAAGGCGTGAAGCGTCCGCAACATGGCTCTTTCATGAGAATCACCAAAGAAGAATATGACCGGCTCCAATCATGGAGCGATAGTAATGCTACAAAGAATCAATGAAAGCACTGACGTTTATCCTTGCGATCTAATCGTTATCGGTAAATAAGGAATATCGCCTCATAGGGTTTTAATGATAAAGAGTTGCCGGAAGGTATGGATTTTTCTCCTGTCAAGGGATTCCATACTTCCGGTTTTTTTCTGTCTGAACGGGTGCTCAACCTATTATTGTATTCAGAAGCGCTGTGATTGTAGATGAAGTATATGTCCGTGTCATCCGTTTGCCGGTGGCAGAAGTAGACCTTGCTATCCGGCTTGTCATCGCTTTTAATAGTAATATCGGGATGAATATCATATAAGGCCATTGCTTCCGCTACATTTTCTCCCTTGTCGCATCTTATGATCCGCATACCCTGTGCTTCCAGAAGCTCGATCATTCTTTCGGATTCTTCAGATATGATGCTTCTGTCCTGAACCACAAGAACCTTATATACCGGGGAAAGAGTATCTTTATTCTGCATCCAATGGCTAAGTGAAGCCGGTGTGCATACATCGAAAGAGTATCCCTCCGGAATCTCAGGGAGTTTGAAAGCCATTGTCTTTGCCGGCAGGTCTTCGCCGAGATATACGAGAATGTCGACCACAGGCTTTCCTGTCTGAAGCAGCTGCGCACACCTGGCCTGATACTCCCAGAAATGTTCGCGGCTTTTGTCCCAGGCCGGGTTGTGGCGGTGGAAAATATACGGATGCGCGGATGCGTCGTCGTCATATTTTCTGTCAAGCCATGGCTGATAGCTTGAAGCGCAGACGGCAAACTCATTGATGCCTTTGCAATAAGCGAGATTGGCTATCTTGAGCAATTCGTGCCAGCCTCGCTCCTCCCATTCGAAGTCTGAGGAGTTTTCAGGAAAGAAATAGGGAGTATCCGTGAATGCCTCACCAGATGCAATCCGTTTTCCATAGAGATGTGCGGCAGATGCAGCGTCAAGGCAGTCGTAATTACCGTTTTTCTGGTATCCCCAGAATTCTCCTTGCGGTTTAGCGGCCATACCACGAGATGCGATATTGTCGTTGGCGCATCCGAGCATAGCCTGTGAGGTAAATGTAACGCCGTCCCGTCGGCAAAGGGAATCAAAGGTAGCGTAAAACTGTTCGCGAACCAATTCGCTGACGGTCTTTTTGAAATCATGGAGGAATGCTTCTGTCGCCATCCTGCTTTCTACTATATATCCGCCGAGTGCCGGAATCCAGGGTTCGATGTCATATCCACGCAGACGCTTGAAGTGTTCAGGCATTTTCTCGGTCCAGTTGGCTACTCCGGCCTCATGGCTGTCCATCTGCATCCCGGCTGGAGGGCATCCGATAGCACTCAAGGTATCAAGGACAGCCTTGAAGTAGCTATTGTAGTGGAGTGTTGCGGCCTCCTTGGAAAGGACATCAGCCTCAGGCCAGGTCTTTGCAGTCAGTTCCTCATCATTCCATATGATTTTTGAGCGGCCATGTTTGGCATGTCCTCCCGTGGGAGCATAGCCTATTGTCACTTCTCCGGAAAAAGGTCTGAAATCATCAGTAGGCTTGACATCGCATTCCGATAGAAGTTCGCTTCTCAGACCGCTTTTGGTCTCCCAGTTGTCTGTCATGTCATAGCTCATGAGTCGGACATTCTCGATATAGAGGTTGTTGTGCTTTTCCGAAGGCCCCTGCCAATCATTGATGTTCAGCCGGAAGTACTTGGCAGCCACAGGAGGGAAGTTAATGGTGCGTTGTTTGCTTTTATGTCCTATTATATCCTCGATGCCTCGGAGAGTTACCACCTTTCGCCAGTTGATGCCATCATCACTGCATTCAAGCTGTCCTATGGGTGGAAAGAGGATATACATGGCTCCGAAATAGTCTTTGCTTGGCTTGCCGGGAATGTTCATAGAGCCATAGGCTCCTTTGCCCCGGGGACGAACGGTATAGCTTATGGAGCGTATTTCCTTCGATTGATCGAATTCTATCGGGATTATCAGTGGCTTATTATCAATGAGTGTCACCCGATCCTTCTGTATCACAGTGTCTATAAAATCCTTATCATTGAGACAAGTAACTGAGATTTTCATAAGAGGAACGAATCCCTTCGGCTCCTCTTCACCGGGCCGAAGGGTGATGATCTTTTTCATTCCGTATTCCGGAGTTATCCACGGACCACCTGCGACATATCCGTTAGTCGCCGCCATATCGAAAGTCAAGCCAAGTTCCTTAGCCTTCAATGCGGCATATTTGAGACTCTTCCACCAGTCGGGTGAAAGAGCCGGAAAGGCACCTTCCTGCGAACCATGCGTCTGGTCGTAAAACACCACGCCGCCTATGCCGGCATCTTTGAAAGACTGCAGGTCAGCGTCAATGCCTTCTTCGGTGGTCTCTGTCTCGCCATGAAACCACCATACCTTAGTACGAGCCTCTTGCGATGGATTGATAAAAGAATCCCAAAGGTTGTCTGCTTTTGTCGATTCAGTTAAAGATGCCATCAATAAGACACCGGATATGATAATATTCTGTTTGGTCATTGTGTTGAAATTTTCTCTGATCTTTAAGATGGCTCCATATGTACGTAGATCATACTTTCCTTTCCGAAGCGTGCGCGTATTGCCTTCTCAATGCGGGTGGCTATCTCATGCGCATCAGTGAGTCGAAGGTTGCCGTCCATCTTGACGTGGACATCAATCGCTATGGAGTTTCCAATCTTTCTTGTGCGGAGATTGTGAAGACCTTTCACTCCCTCTACCGATCTGATGGTCTCGACAATCTCTTTTGTCTTGTCGGGTGGGAGAGAGGCTTCAAGAAGTTCGTCGATCGCCGGTTTAATGATATCGTATCCGGCCTTGACTATGAATACACTGACAACAACGGCCGCAAGAGGATCTAGGATCCGCCACCTCTCGCCGAGGAACATGGCGCCTCCTATACCGACCATAGTACCAACAGATGAAATGACATCGCTCCGGTGATGCCATGCGTTGGCAATGACAGCATCGGAGTTCAGTCGCCTTCCTTCCTTGATGGTATATCTGAAAAGTAACTCTTTAGATACAATAGAAAAGAAGGCCACTGCCAATGCTATCCATGTCGGCTCCGGGAGAGATACGCCATGAAAACTGTCCCATACCTGTCTGATTCCGTTGACAAGAAGACCTATGCCTGCGGCCACCAGTAATACTCCTATAATCAGAGTAGCCAGCGTCTCAAACTTACCATGTCCGTATCCATGCTCTTTGTCGCGTGGTTTCCCTGATATCTTGACAAATACCAATACGATAATGTCGGAGATAAAGTCTGTAAGCGAATGCACGGCATCGGCCACCAAAGCGGAACTGCGTCCGACAATACCGGCTACAAACTTAACGGCTACCAGAATAGCGTTTACTATTGTTCCGGCTATCGTAACCTTATATATATCCTTTTCACGAGTATTCATAAAATATAGCCATTTCTTTTATAACGTCTTAAGGAACCAATAGAGATATTAGAATCAGTCTGAATTAGCCCATATAAACCGATGTCTCGCAATGCGGTTCAAATAAGAAAGTATGGCCATAGTTACCTTTTGCCATCGCGGGACGCGCCCGGAGGTCGCTAACTACACTGGGGCACTCGAATTCTTGAGTAAGGCGTTATTTGAACCACATTGCGATGCTTCGCGGACTATTCTATGGTTTATTCAAAATTTACATTTTGCTGTAGAACTGTCATATTTTAATAAGCGTTATATTTGAAGACATACTTAATAAGATGATTATGGAAATAAAGATATGGGCTGATTTCGCATGCCCTTACTCCTATATGGGTGAAAAACAATTGATGGATATAATAGAGAAACAGGGTATTACCGATAAAGTCAAAATACGTTTCCTATCTTATCAGCTTGATCCTAACGCTCCGGCTGTTCCGGTGGAGACCATGACGCAGCACTTCATGGACGGCCATAAGTTCACTGCGGAAGAGACGGCACACCTTATGGAACGGATCACAAAGATGGCGTCGCGTGTCGGACTCGACTACAAACTTGCCACCACACAGGTTTGCAGCACTTTTGACGCACATAGGCTTATGGAGTATGCGCAGGCCACATGTACTCAGGAAACGGCGATCAAACTGAACTTCGCTCTGTTTCATGCCAACTTCATAGAAAATCTCAGACTTTCCGACCATAGTGTCCTTCTTTCGATAGCAGAGAATTGCGGTCTTGATAGCGCGGCTGTCAGGACTGTGCTTGAAAGCGACGAGTATGGCGAGCAGGTCAAGGCTGAGGAAAAGGAGGTCGATGCCCGACCGGATTTCGACCTTATCCCTTATATGGTCTTCGACGACACTACCGTGCTCCAAGGCGTTATAAGTCCCGGAGCCATGAAGAAAGCCCTCGCCGGGGAAGGCGAGGACTGAGATTTATTGATCGATATATAGCAAGGTAGGATGGTCTTTCATGAATGCATTGTAGCGGTCTATGGCCTCAGAATGATGAAGTGAAGCCATGTATTGTGCCAACTCGCTGTTCCCGTGCTGAATAGGGCGGTGGTTGAGACGTTTAGTCACTTTTTCTCCTTCTGCAAGCAGGGCGCGCGATTCTTTTGAAAGGTAACGGTCTTGAAACTTCTCCCAGATATAATCAACAGCTTCCGGAGAGGGATGAACCATATCTGATGCATAGAAACGATAGTCGCGAAGGTCATCGTTTACTATTTCAAATGATGGAAAATATTCAATGTCCTCATTCCTAATGCATAGCTCCTCACATGCAAGTTGAAGAACTGCCTTCGACCTGCTGTTCCCTTCAAAACCGTCCTTCAGATGCCTTACGGGACTTACCGTAAAGATTACCCTTATTTTAGGATATCTGTTTTTTATAAGTTTTAAAAGCAGATCCCACTCCTCAACTATTTCAGTAACAGAAAGCCGGCGGCGAGTGAACGTATCTGCTGGAAATTTATGGCAGTTTGCGACGACATAGCCTGGTCTGTCTGTTAGCTCATAGATCCAGGAGGTGCCGAAAGTTACGATAAGGCTACGTGCATTTGAAAGGTGTTCGCGAAGACGTAAAAATCTGTTGAATACCCGTTCATCGGTATCACGTTTGCTATAGGTAGTGCACCCTGAGTCAGTAAGCCACGACATCCACAGTTGATCTCGATTCGCCAAAGAGTCTTTTATGGTTTCAAAATGATTTTCCCATTTGCACGCAATCTCCAGAGTCTTTGCGATGGAGGAGGGGTTGAAGAGCGTGCCTGTGACGTTTGGATAAGCCGCCCAGCGGCACGCACGCATGCGCTCACCGATATTATCGGTGAAACATGATCCGATAAGCACTATGGATTCTTCCGGATTGAGAAGCCTTTCGCTCTGATTGGCTGTATATTCTGTCCTGAATCTCATTATGTCAAAGTATCTCCTCCATGCCGATCTTCTGGACCTGCATACCGAGGGATTCATAAAACTTTATGGCATTGGGATTGCGGCTCCAAACATTGAGCGTGATGTTGTAGAATCCTTCCTCCTTAGCATATTCCTTGACAAATCCGTATAAAGTCTGTCCTACATGTCTGCCTCTGAATTTTTCATTTACACAGAGGTCGTCGATATAAAGGGTCTTGACTTTGCGCAGATTGTTGCTGTCTGCATGGTCTTCGATGACGCAGAAGCAGTAGCCCGCAAGAATTCCCTCCTCATTTATAGCGACGAAAACAGGGGTATCTGGATTTTTTATGATTTCGGCCAGTTCCTCAGGAGTGTATTTGCTGCTGCCGTGAATGAACAGGTCGGGCCGTCCGTCGGCATGTATATCGTTGACCTGATGGAGGAGATCCATGATTTCAACAGAGTCCCGGTCCTCAGCCTTGCGTATTGAAAGTTTCATATCATTGTATGTAAATATCAAAAGGTACTTATGAGAATATCATGATTTCATCAATATGAGCTGTTCAAGCGGACGTTTGGGTACGTGATGCACTCCGTCCGGAGTACGGAAGTATTTGAAGTCTGCATCCTCGTCCATACTCATTTCTTCTATCTTTACCTCTTCAGCGGGATATCCGAGTGCGAGCACGTAACGAGGTACATATCGCTCGTCAAGTGCCAATATCTCAGCGAGTTTTGGGGCATTGAAAGCCTTTATGATGCACCCGCCAAGTCCGAGAGTACGCATGCCAAGTGTGATCGCCTCCAGTTGCAGACCATCGTCACATAGACAATCCTTGCCATATTTGGTATCAAGACATTGAATTATATAAGCAGCCGGTCTCTCTCCCTTTTCCGGACCGTCCCAATCCTGAAAGTATCCTGCCCATTTCAAGAGAGGAAAGACTTTTTCCTTTTCTTCGGAAGAAGAAACAATTACGTATCGCAAAGGTTGCGCATTTCTTCCGGACGGGCAATAGCGGGTGAGTTCCACAAGTTTTTCGAGCGTTTCGACAGATACATTCCGGCCTTCTTCGAAGCGGCGGACGGTTCTGTCGGATATCATCAGCTGACGCAGGCTATCAAAATCCATATTAATGATGTATTTGAGCATTCAATGAAGTATTGTCATTATTATAATGAAAAATAATCCGGATTTATTGTCTTTTTTTGAAAATAACTTTGGATGTCACCGTAAAAAATAGTAATTTTGCGTAAAAATGACAATAAGGCAAATTAATCCAATACCTCATATCGATAGAAATGAAAACGAATACCGACAGAGAGGCCGCCCTTGAGGCGATGCGCAGATACTATGGTTTTTCTGATTTCCGTCCCGGCCAATGGGAGGCTATTTCAGCCATACTTGCAAAACGAGACACTATTGTGCTGATGCCTACAGGTGGAGGGAAATCCATTTGTTTTCAGTTGCCTGCGCTTATGTCTGACGGTTGCTGTGTGATAATCTCTCCGCTTATAGCACTGATGAATGATCAGGTAGCGGCTCTGCGTGCCAACGGATTGCCTGCCGGAGCAATCAACTCGCTGCGTCCAGAACATGAAAACCGCACCACTTATGAGGCAGCGATGCGGGGCGAACTGAAGATGCTCTATATATCTCCCGAACGTTTTCTGACCGACATCAATTGGATATCCAATGCGATAAGGCTGTCGTTTGTAGCGGTGGATGAGGCTCATTGTATTTCGCAATGGGGACATGACTTTCGGCCGGTCTATACAGATCTGAGGCGTATTAAGGATACATGGCCTGATATCCCTGTCATGGCTCTTACAGCGACAGCCGACCGTCTTACCCGCGATGACATATCCGGCTCGCTGGGACTTAAGGATCCATTCAAATATATCGGTTCTTTCGACCGTCCGAACATTTCGCTACGTGTGATATCCGGCTCTACTCAGAAGGATAGGATAAATGCAATAAGGGGACTTGCCGCGAAATACCCGATGGACTGCGGTATCGTCTACTGCCTGAGCCGCAAGGGTACTGAGAAAATGACGGAGAAGCTTCGTGAGGCCGGTCTGAGGGTGGGTTGCTACCATGCCGGGCTTTCTTCCGAAGAGCGAGAAAAGGTGCAGAGAGATTTCGTGAACGGAAACCTGCAGGCTATTTGTGCAACCATCGCCTTCGGTATGGGCATCGACAAGAGCAATGTGCGGTGGGTAGTCCACAACAATATACCAGGCAACATTGAAAGCTATTATCAGGAGATTGGCCGCTCAGGCCGCGACGGCCTACCGGCGGAGGCCATCCTCTTCTATTCATACGGGGATATCATAACACGAAGAAGTTTCGCGGATGAGTCCGGACAAAAGGAGATCAATGCCAGCAAACTCGACTTCATGCAGAAATACGCCGAGGCCTCTGTCTGTCGGCGTCGTATATTGCTGAGCTATTTCAGTGAGGATATGGACCATGACTGCGGCAACTGCGACAACTGCCGCAATCCGAGACCCAGATTCGATGGAACCATACTTGTTCAGAAGGCTCTCAGCGCCATCATAAGGGTAGCGAGTTCAGAGGGTATGAACGTTATTATCGAGATACTCCGCGGAATGTCTCGCCAATACATCATTGATAAAAAATACAATATGCTCCCTACATATGGCGTAGGGAAAGACATTGGCGCACAGGAATGGCATGCCTATATCCTTCAGATGATTCAGCTCGGTCTGATTGAAGTGGCTTATGAGGATCATTTTCATCTGCGGCCGACACCTGCGGGAATGAAAGTCCTGAAAGGGGAGAGGAAAATAGAACTGGCTCAGTATTCAGCACCCGTTTATGGAGAGTTGGCGCAGCATCGAACCCACAGGCAGGTGATAAAGGAAATAGACACCAGAACACCAAACGAGATACTTACCGAGAAACTCAAGGAACTCCGTGCAGAACTGGCTTCGACAGAGAATATGGCCGACTATATGATATTCTCGGATGTGACAATAAAGGCGATAGCCGAGCGTTGGCCTTTGATGCCGGAAGACCTCGTCGGGCTTGAAGGAATGAGTCTTGTGAAACTTGCCAAATACTACAAGCCGATTCTTGTCAAGGTCAGAGAGGCCAAAGGCATGAAGCGGACGCTGCCGAAAGGTATCAGTGACAGGATTTCTCTATTGATGTTTCGCCAAGGTCTTGACGTAGACACAATCGCAGGAATACGGGGAATCGCCGGAAGTACCGTAGCAGGTCATCTATGCCGTCTTTATGCCGAAGGAGAGAATATTGATATCTGGCGCATAGTACCGGAAGAGCAATATCGCACAGTATCGGCTTTGATTAAAGAACACGCACCTCGAATCGAATCCGAAACAGATGGAGATAGGAAGTCTCTTCAGCCTTATCTTGAGGAGAATTTCGGAATTACTCCGGGTCTCTATTCCAAGGTCAGGAGCCTTATGAGGGTGATTGAACCTGACGGAAATGAATGAGCAGTTAGAACGATAGCGGACGCACGCTTCGTGCGTCCGCTACTACAAGATTTATTTAAGGAAGCCCTTCTCTTTAAGCAGTGCTGTGAATGATTCCGAAACAGCTGTATTTACCGACTCCGGATATCTTATATCCGTGAACACCTGCGCAAGGGAATCTTTCTGATTCTCTTCCACAAACTTCCGATTGTCGGGAAACTCATCCTTGGCCTTGAAGAGTTCAACGATTTCCTCGCTTGAGTCCTTTCTGTATGTCTCATCGTGCTTGATAGCGGCGAGAGGAAGGCGTTCGCATTGTTCCGGATTTGCTGCAGGATACCCGAGCGAGATGGATGCGACAGGCACAACGAGTTCCGGCAGTTCGAGAAGTTCAGAGATCTGCTTCGCGTTATAGTTGACAGTGCCGAGATAGCAGGTGCCGAGGCCTTCCATTTCTGCTATAGTGACAACCTGCTGGGTATAAATGACGGCATCCGTCAACGCCATCATAAAGGAATGGAAGTTGTCGTAACCCGGTTTCGCGTTGCTTGCATTACACCATTCCGTAAACCTATTGAAGTCAGCGCAGATCGTAAGTATCACATCCGCTCCCGTCGCAGCCGGCTGGTTGAAATGCTCCTTGGCGAGCCTCTCAAGCCGTTGTGGGTCACGGTTAACGATAACGCTGTATAGCTGCATGTTGCCGCATGTCGGAGCACGCATAGCCTTCTCCAGAATATCGTCTAGAAGACTGTCCGGTATATGTTTTTTCTCATAATTGCGGA
The DNA here is from genome assembly GCA_029061225.1 of Muribaculaceae bacterium. Lineage (GTDB taxonomy): Bacteria > Bacteroidota > Bacteroidia > Bacteroidales > Muribaculaceae > Lepagella. The sequence continues at coordinate 19,171 of JAIDSM010000224.1, read as the reverse complement.
CAGTAGCCCGCTTGCTGAAATATTCCTTATCCATAATTAATGTCTATTACACGGAAGTATTAATCAAACATTTTCTTTGCTTGAATACAAAGATAAATAAAAAATCTGAATTATTCTCATTGTTGAGATAGAAAAGTTGGAAATTCTCATGTAAAAAATGAAATCTATTAAGGGATATATTTGGTAGATTGGGGAATTATTGCTAAATTTGCAATCGAACCCCACGATGCGTGGTGCCTCTGAAGAGGACTGTCACCGGGTATTGGGAGGTTCGTTTACATATGAAAGGCGTTTACTGCGCTTTATTTCTTGGCCGTTCGAAACTACCACCTTTGAATAGCAACCAAGGATGAAGCAATAGTAGATGCCCTCGGGTACGTATATGTATCTTTCCGACTCAATCCATCCGGATTGGGAAGGCATATTCTGCATATGCATACATCGTGGGGTCATTTACCATTGCTCATTCAGTTGCTAGGGCTGTGGTAGGCCTCGAACGGCGGAATGGGCTGGTGATTGGCTCCCGTCTTTCGTTTAGGATTAATCAAAAGAATTTGCCATAAGGAGCTGATGGCTGCGAAAGTGTGTGCTCCTTTATGGAAATCATAGACAACATCAACAAGACGCTTAAAGAGGATATGATTGCAACCTTGCGCTCCGGCTCAAAGGTGACGATTGCTGCGTCAAGTTTCTCCATCTATGCTTTCCAGGAGTTGAAGGAGAAGCTGGAAGATATTTCAGAACTGCGTTTTATTTTTACTTCTCCATCATTTATTACCGAAAAGGCGGATAAACAGAAGCGGGAGTTTTATATCCCTCGGTTGAATCGTGAACGTGACCTTTACGGCTCGGAGTTTGAAATCAAGCTCCGCAATGAACTGTCGTTGAAAGCGGTTGCAAAGGAATGTGCTGATTGGATCCGGAAGAAAGTATGCTTCAAGTCCAACCGTACCAATGCCGGAATGCCGGCTTTCGCTACAGTCGACGATACGACATATATGCCGCTCAATGGTTTTACGACGGTTGAACTTGGCTGTGAACGTGGCAATCAACTTGCAACTGCCATCAACAAGTTAGAAGCTCCATTCTCTCAACAGTATCTGCAAATTTTTAATCAGATATGGAATGACAGTGGTCAGTTGCAGGTAGTGACTGAACAGGTGCTTGACAACATTACCAACGCTTATAAGGAAAACTCTCCGGAGTTTATCTATTTTGTTACTCTATACAATATTTTCAGCGAGTTCCTTGAAGATATTTCTGAGGATGTATTGCCCAATGAGGCAACAGGCTTCAAATCGAGTGTAATCTGGAATAAACTATACAATTTCCAACGTGATGCTGCTCTTGCTATCATCAATAAGTTGGAAAAGTATAACGGCTGTATACTCGCTGACTCCGTAGGTCTTGGAAAGACTTTCACGGCTTTGTCTGTAATCAAATATTACGAGAACCGCAACAAGTCCGTTCTTGTTCTCTGCCCGAAGAAACTTCACGACAACTGGGTTACTTACCGTTCCAACTACAAGAATAATCCTCTTGTCGCTGACCGCCTGCGATATGACATACTCTATCATACCGACCTCTCGCGTCAGTCAGGACAAAGCAATGGTCTTGACCTTGAACATATAAACTGGGGTAACTATGACCTCGTTGTCATTGACGAGAGCCACAACTTCCGTAACGGAGGCAAAGTCACCACAGATGAGAATGACGAGAATCCCCGTGAGAACCGCTATCTCCAGTTGATGAATAAGGTAATCCGCTCCGGAGTAAAAACCAAAGTGCTGATGCTTTCGGCTACGCCTGTCAACAACCGTTTCAATGACCTGCGAAATCAGCTCGCGCTTGCCTACGAGGGCGACAGCTCACAGATGGACGCAAAGTTGAAGACCACAAGTTCGCTTGACGACATTTTCCGTCAGGCACAGGCGGCTTTCAACAAATGGTCGAAATATCCTGCAGATCAACGTACCACCGGCACACTTTTAGAGATGCTGAACTTCGACTTTTTTGAAGTTCTTGATAGCGTCACCATAGCCCGTAGCCGAAGGCATATCGAACAGTATTACGACACCTCCGATATAGGCAGATTCCCGGAGCGGCTGAAACCGCTTTCAAAGGTTCCCAAACTCACGGATCTTTCAAAAACAGTCGACTTCAACGATATTTTTGTCAGTGTAAGTGAGCTGAACCTTGCCATCTATACTCCCTCCGACTTTATTCTTCCGAGTAAGTTAGAAAAATACACCGAACCGCGTGAAGACGGACGTTTCGGTAATCTTTCACGTGCCGGACGTGAGCGTGGTATCCGTCAGTTGATGAGCATCAATCTGCTAAAACGTCTTGAAAGCTCCGTCAATTCATTCCGTCTGACACTGGAGAGGATAAGGAAATACATAGCCACAACGATTGAAGCTATTGACAGATTAGAAGCTCGCCAGTCGGACACATCCATGGTGTGCGATTACGATTTCTCATACGGTCTTGACTTCGATGAACGGGAGGATACAGTATTTATAGGTAACAAGAAGACAAAGATTGCTTTGGAGGATATGGACTATATCCAGTGGCGCGATTATCTTTCAAAAGACCTTGACAATCTCAATACCCTCCTTTTCATGCTCGGTGACATTACGCCGGAACATGACAGTAAACTTCAGATGCTCGTTGACGTGATCAGGGAAAAGTTTGTACACCCTATCAATGGCAAGAACAAGAAAGTCATTGTGTTTACTGCTTTTTCTGATACCGCCCAATACATCTACGAGAACATTGCTCCCCTTGTCAAAGAACGGACAGGACTTAACACTGCGCTTGTTTCCGGAGATATTGAAGCCCGGTCTACATTGAAACTCCGAGAAAAGTTGGATTTCAATAAAGTCCTGACTCTGTTCTCTCCAGTCTCGAAAGATAGGACTACCTTATATCCTAATCTTAAGGAGGAAATTGATGTATTGATAGCCACAGATTGTATTTCCGAGGGTCAGAACTTGCAAGACTGTGACTATCTGATTAACTACGATATTCACTGGAACCCGGTGCGGATAATCCAACGTTTCGGACGAATTGATCGTATTGGCTCCCGAAACGAGAAGATTCAGCTTGTCAACTTCTGGCCCGATATGGATCTTGACGACTACATAAATCTTAAGGGTCGTGTCGAGGCACGAATGAAAGTCTCGGTGCTGACCGCAACCGGTGATGATAATCCGCTGACAATCGAAGAGCAAGGTGACTTGAAGTATCGCCGTGACCAGCTGGAGCGGTTGAAGGAGGAAGTTGTGGATATTGAAGAGATGAGCACAGGTGTATCTATCATGGACTTGGGTCTAAACGAATTCCGACTTGACCTCCTTGAATATATGCGAAGCGGTGTCGACATAGAGCATACTCCGATGGGGCTTCATGCCCTGACCTCCGCACGTAAAGATTCACCCCAGGGTGTAATCTTCGTTTTGAAAAATCGCAACAACGACATCAACATTGACAAGAAGAACCGGCTGCATCCATTCTATATGGTCTATGTGAAAATGCATAATTCCGAGACTGTAGAGGGAAATGTCTTTATCAATCATCTTGATCCCAAGGGACTGCTTGATGTAATGCGCAAGTTGTGTAAAGGAAAGTCAGAGCCTATAGCTGATTTGTGCCGTAAGTTCAATGCCGAAACTCGCGACGGTCAGCGAATGGGTACTTACTCCCGTCTGCTCGGCGATGCCATCTCGTCACTTATCAAGGTGAAGGAATCCACCGACCTATTCTCCTTCCTTGATGGAGATAGCGGTTCGCTATTCGGAAACGAAGTCCGCGGACTTGATGACTTTGAACTAATATGTTTTCTGATAATAAGATAAAATGAATCAAAAGAATATTGAAGAAATATTAGGCTCAATAACTCATAATGCAACTGAATATGAGATCTATAACGGTAAATCATATTCTACGTATGTTGTAGGAGCCAGAATCAAAATAATTGGAGAAGATCATATGTCAGACTATCCAGCTATTAAAACTGAGATAGATCTTCCTTCTATTTCTATGTATCGTTTAGTTGGGGGTTGCAACAATATCAATAAGTTTAAAATCGAAGGAACAGAGTATACTGAGGATGCTAATGATCTAATAGCTAATCATCCTGAACGTATTTTGAAATTACCTTCCGACTATTCATCAGCGAAGATGATATTATTGAGTAGGTATACAGGTAAAATCTTGCGTATTATTGCAAGAAGTGCTTTGGGTACTGCAAAATATGGTGATAGATTATATCTTTTTTCAGTTGAGGAATAATGCTTAATCTCCCCCAATCCACCGAAGTCAAGAGACCGCTTCCCAAAGCACAGCTTTATAAGCGGTTTGACTGGAAACCATCGCAACGTGAATGTTTCGATGGCAATGTGTCGCGTCTTGACTTTGTCAACTGGATTGCTCCTCGTACAGTTCCAGCCATTGCAGCCGGTGACGAAGTGAAAGAGATATTTGTTGTGGAAATATCGCTCAAATCACATGACTTTGATACAAAGGCAATCACACTCCTTGCCAAGCATATTCCTCAACGCATTGTATATCTTCTGCGCTACGAAGGCGAAGCTATGCTTGCCGTATATCACACGATGTTGTTTAGTACCCCTTGGCGAACAGTTGAAGACATCTCTTTGCCGTTGTCAGGACTCAATCTTGATGTCGTTTGGGAAAACATAGTTTCCTCAATCGGACAATTCACCATCGAGGAAAACAATTCATTATCCGAACAAATTAGGAATGATGAAGAACGGAATAAACTCATTAGACAAATTGAGGCCTTAAAAAAGCAGATGAATTCCACGAAACAACCACGTCGTAAGCGGGAACTATTCTCAGAACTGGCCAAACTGACAATACAAATAACTCCTACCGCGGACGCACGAGCCGTGCATCCCTACAAAGATTATGGAAAAACTACGAATGAAAAGTATTGACGCTGTGGATGGGAATGTAGCTAAGATTGCCGCTTTGTTCCCTCAGTGTGTCACTGAGCGACTGAATAAAGACGGTAAGCCGGAACTTGCCATCGACTTCGACAAACTACGCGATGAGTTGTCGAAGGCTCTGCTTGAAGGAGCAGAAGAACGTTATCAGTTCACATGGCCTGACAAACGAGCCGCTTCGCGTCTCGCAAATATACCGACAGATAAGACACTGCGTCCTGATGTCAATGCTTCAAAAGATTTTTGGAATACTGAGAATCTTTATATCGAGGGTGACAACCTTGACGTGTTGAAAGTTCTCCGCGAGAACTATCTTGGAAAAATCAAGATGATCTACATTGACCCTCCGTATAATACCGGCAACGACTTCGTTTATAATGACGACTTTGCACTGGGTCGCGATGAGTTTGAGCAGTCAAGCGGTCTCTTTGACGAGGACGGCAACCAAGTCCTCGACCCCATGCAACGCAACACAGAGAGCAATGGTCGCTTTCATACGGACTGGCTCAACATGATATATCCTCGTCTGAAAATTGCACGTGACCTGCTTTCTTCTGATGGTGTAATCTTCATTTCTATTGATGATAACGAGATTGAAAATCTTCGTAAAATTTGTGACGAGATTTTTGGATCGGACAATTTTGTCGCACAATTTATTTGGAAAAAGAAACAAGGGGGAGGCAATGATTCTTCATTTGTCGTAACTGAACATGAATATATCTTATGCTTTGGTAAGGATTCAGCTTTTCTTCGTCTGAACTTAGATAAAAAGTATAAATTAGACGATAATCTCTATCCATTCTCAGATGAAAAAGGCGATTATGGATTAATAACGTTAGACAAAGCTTCTATACAGTTTAGTCCTTCATTGGTTTATGATATTATTGGTCCTGATGGTACTATATATCGTCCACGTATAGTTAAAGGCAAACAATCATGTTGGAGATGGAGCAAAACTAAAGTCGAAGCACAATATGAAGAACTAGTATTTAAGAACAGTAAAGTTTATACTAAATACTATCGTCCTGAAGGTGTAACACCTCGTAGTCTTCTTATTGATGCTATTTACGGCAGAACAGAAAGTGGAAATGATGATATTAAAGCATTATTTACTCCAAATCCATTTAGTTACCCCAAACCCATATTATTAATAGGTCACTTTTGTGCTATTGGTACCTCTAACGCTGATATCATCCTTGACTTCTTCAGCGGTAGTGCTACAACTGCTCATGCCGTTATGAAGCTGAACGCTGAGGATGGAGGTCATCGCAAGTTCATTATGGTGCAGCTTCCCGAAGTGACAGATGAAAAGAGCGAAACCCGCAAGGCTGGCTATGACAATATATGCCAAATCGGAGAAGAACGTATACGCCGAGCAGGAAAGAAAATCAAGGAAGAAGCAGGATTGCAAGGGCAAGATCTTGACACTGGTTTCCGTGTGCTCAAACTTGACTCGTCAAATATGGAGGATGTGTTCTACACTCCCGAAGATTTCAATGAGCAGCACCTTTTCAACTACGTTGATAATGTGAAGTCTGACCGATCTTCGCTTGACCTCCTGTTCCAAGTTCTGCCTGAACTCGGCATCGAACTCTCTGCCAAAATTGAAGATCGCGATGTCAACGGCAAAAAGGTTTTCTTCGTTGACGGCACTTATCTTATCGCCACATTCGATATGGATGTTAACGAGTCCACTGTCACTGAAATCGCCAAAATGAAGCCTCAATACTTCGTAATGCGTGATGCCTCTGCCGCCAATGACAATGTCCTTGACAACTTCGAGCAGATATTTAAGCATTACTCTCCGGACACAATCCGGAAAATTTTATAAAAATACTTATCTAAAATACCATAAGCGATTGAAAAGTGTTATAAATATATAACCAAATAGAATTTACAATGTCAGAGCAAGAATTTAAATCATATAGATTGGTTTCCCTGTCTGAACCTTCCGATGAGATGATGACCATTCTTATGGATAAAGTTGCAATTGAGGTTCGTGAGAGCAATAGAAAATCTGATAAGATTTTCTTTGACAACTTACGGCAAGCGGCCAATTCCAATAGGAAGTCAAGACGTATGATTAATTGATGATACGATCTCGCGGATATGCGCAAAGATGGACATAATCCAGTTCTAATAGTTATTGCCGGACCTAATGGATCTGGTAAGACTACAGTAACGAGTCAATTGCTGAAAAGCGACTGGCTTGAGGATGCCATCTACATTAATCCGGACATTATAGCAAATGAAAAATTTGGGGATTGGAACTCCCCGGATGCAGTCAGAAATGCAGCTGTTTATTGTTCGGAAATGCGGGAGCAATGTCTTGTCCAACGGAAAAGCCTCATTTTCGAAACTGTCATGTCAGCTCCAGATAAAATTGATTTTATCAGAAGAGCTAAAGAGGCTGGTTATTTTGTTAGACTTTTCTTTATATCCACAAATAATCCTACTATCAATGCTGCCCGTATTGCCAGAAGGGTTATGAAAGGAGGACATGATGTTCCAATCGCAAAAATCATCTCAAGGTATTCCAAATCAATAATAAATTGCAGTGACATTGCGCAAGAGGTTGATCGGCTGTATGTATATGATAACTCAGCAGATGATATGCCGATACAGCCACTTTTCAGACTTACTGACGGTATTTTAGGTAAAATGTATGTTGAATCTTTGCCTGATTGGGCAAGTAACATTTTACCTGAAAATGAAATTCAAATTCAAGATACAAGGTTATCAGACTGACGCCGTAAAGAATACTACCGATATATTTATCGGTCAGCCAAATCGTGATGCCTCGAAGTATCGTAGGGACCTCGGTAAGCGGGTATCCGGTGTTATTCGCTTTGACGGTGATGATGACGGCTATCGCAATGCTGACGTGGAGCTTTCTACCAAGCAGTTGCTTGAAAATCTCCATTTTGTTCAGACATTCGCAGGTGTGCCTCTTTCAAAATCTCTCAGCAAGATTGACGGACTTGGTGCTGTCAACCTTGATGTCGAGATGGAAACCGGCACAGGCAAGACCTACGTCTACATCAAGACGATGTTTGAACTTAATAAACTCTACGGTTGGTCGAAGTTCATAATTGTTGTGCCGAGTATCGCTATCCGCGAGGGGGTGGCTAAGTCCTTCCGTATGCTGGAGGAACATTTCATGGAGCAGTATGGAAAGAAAGCACGTTGGTTTGTCTACAATAGCTCCAACCTCAATCAGCTCGATCAGTTCTCTCAAGATGCCGGACTGAATGTGATGATCATAAACACTCAGGCGTTCGCCGCCTCTCTCAAAGAGGGTGGACGCTCCAAGGAGAGCCGAATTATTTACTCCAAACGCGATGAGTTTGCCTCTCGTCGCCCTATTGATGTGATTGCCGCAAACCGTCCAATCATCATTATGGACGAACCGCAGAAGATGGAGGGCGCAGCCACGCAAGCGGCACTCAAGAAGTTCAATCCGCTTTTCGTGTTGAATTACTCGGCGACTCACCGCACTAAGCATGATACTGTCTATGCCCTCGATGCACTTGACGCCTATAGAGAGCGACTCGTGAAACGAATACGCGTCGTCGGTTTTGAACTGAAAAATCTACGGGGAACCAACGGATACATGTATCTTGACGATATCATACTATCGCCAAAACACCCTCCAATGGCCCGCCTCTGCATCGAGATCAAGAACGCTTCCGGAGAACCCCGACGCCAATTCAGAGTATTGGCGACAGGGGAGTCCCTATTCGTGGAATCGAATGAAATGGAGCAGTACCGTGGTTTTGACATCTCGGAGATCAATCCCGGCACCAAACTCTCGCCGACCGGATACGTCACTTTCACAAACGGAACGACTATACGCAAAGGTGAGATAATCGGGGATACAAATCAACTTCACATGCAGCGTGTACAGATTCGCGAGACTATAAAGGCGCACTTCGAAAAGGAGCGCCAATTGTTTAAGAAAGGGATAAAATGTCTGTCGCTCTTCTTCATTGATGAAGTGGGCAAGTATCGTAGGTATGACGAGAACGGAGAACCGGTAAAGGGAATATTCCAAACCATTTTCGAAGAGGAATACTCACGTCTTGTCAACGATGAATTCCATATCTTTGATGAAGACTATAACGAATACCTGAGACGGCTCCGCCCGTCTGAGACGCATCGCGGTTACTTCTCTATTGACAAGAAAGGGAAGATGATAGACACCAAAACAAAGCGTGGCAGCGATGTCAGCGAGGAAGCATCCGACTATGACCTTATACTCCGAGATAAGGAGCGTCTGTTGAGTTTCGATGAACCGACTCGCTTTATCTTCTCCCATTCCGCACTCCGTGAAGGCTGGGACAATCCCAACGTATTCCAGATATGCACACTGCGTCACAGCAACTCCCAGACTACCAAACGTCAGGAAGTGGGCCGCGGGCTACGCATATGTGTAGACAGAAACGGCATCCGGCAGGATAAGGAACTGCTCGGAGACTCTGTTCATGACATAAACGTGCTGACCGTCATAGCAAACGAGAGCTACAGCAGGTTTACAGGTGACTTACAGAAAGAGATCCGGGAGGTGCTCAGAGAGCGGCCCGCACAGGCATCGACTGATTATTTCAAAGGAAAAAGCATCACTGTCAATGGTCAACCACATACCGTTTCCGATTCAGAGGCCAGCCGAATTATGATATACCTGGAAGATAACGGCTATATCGACATAGCAGGAAACATTACTCCGAAATACCATGAGGAGAGAGAGTCTGGAAATCTTGCTTCACTACCTGAGAAGTTGAAGCTGATTCATGAAGGAGTCACAAGACTCATAGACTCCATACTTGATCCGTCACTTCTTGAGGGAATCACCGAAGACGGATCAGTGACCAAGCTTACGGCTCAACGCCTAAATGCAAACTTCAGTAAAGAGGAATTTCAGAAATTGTGGAAGGCAATAAACCATAAGTATGTCTATACCGTGAGTTATGACTCGGAGGAGTTAATCGCCAATTCAATACTGCACCTGAATACAGACGAACTTCAGGTCAGGAAACTGCGCTACATAATGGTGGAGGGACAGCAGGATGAGAATATGGTGATGGAGTTCGGGGATACTTCTTCGAGTACGAAAGAAATGACCGATATAAGTACTTCTTCAGTGAAATATGATCTTATCGGTCAGATCGCGAAAGGGGCGAACATAACCAGGCGTACTGCGGCAAGAATACTTCAGGGACTTTATCCGATGAAGCTTTTCCTTTTCCGGAACAACCCGGAGGAATTCATACGAAAGGTTGTCCAGATAATCCGGGAGCAGAAGGCCACTATGATAGTGGACCATATCCACTATCATATGACGGATGGGGAATATGACTCGGATATCTTCACTGCGTCAAGCAAAGCAGAATTTGACAAGGCATATCAGGCAGCAAAGCATGTAACGGACTATGTCGTGACAGACAGCAAGGGAGAGAGGAATTTCGCCCAGGAACTTGACGAAGCGAATGAGGTAGTGGTATATGCCAAGCTGCCGCGAGCATTCCAGATTCCTACTCCGGTAGGCAACTATGCTCCTGACTGGGCAATAGCGATGAATAAAGGAGATGTGAAGCACATTTTCTTTGTCGCTGAGACCAAAGGATCACTTCAGTCCATGCAGCTCAATGCCATTGAGAATGCCAAGATTGACTGCTGCACTCAGCTTTTCAAGGAGATCTCGACTGACAATGTCAAGTACCATAAGGTCACATGCTATCAGGACCTCATCGACGCAATGACCTCAGCAAAATGAGTGCTTTTGAGAGCAATAATTGGGATTACCCTAACGTTGATTTTAAGAATGATACAGGGACAATTCGACTGGTTTCGTCAACTACACGTAACTGTTGCCTGAAGTTTGAGATAATGATATTAATTACTTCATAAAAATTAACCATTAGGATAAACATGAATTTCCTTAAATCAATATTCAGAGGTCTCTTTTCAGAAGAAATCTCTTCCCTTCAAAAACAGATTCAGTCAAAGCAGAATTTTTTAGCTGAAAAGGAAACAACCATTATTGAAATAAGGCGCGAGAAGCAGAAATTAGCTTCACAGATAGATAATTGTGAACAGGAGATTTCTAATTTGAAAAATCAGGCAAACATTCTCCGAGGAACAATATCAGCTAAGGACACTGTATTGTCTGCAATGAATCAGAGAATTGTTGTACTAGAAAGAAGTCTGTCAGAAAAAAGAACGGAATCTGAGAACGACAAGGAGCTTATTGAAGAATATCGTAAGCAAATCAGTAGTCTTGAATCGGCAAAGAAGGAGTTAGAGAGCCTTATCGAAATCCAAAAACAGCTAATTAAGGATAATGATACTAAAACTCAACAATTTGCTGATAATTTAAGACTATCTACAGAACAAATTGAGAATCTAAACTCTCAGAAGTCTGCTCTTGAAATCAAGATACAAGAATTGGCTCATCATTTAAGTGATGTTCAGAAAATCTCTGCTGAAACAGAGAAGGAATTATCAGTAAAATCAGATAGCCTACGTGCTAAAGAGACTGAGTTATTGGAATTGAAAGATTCCCGTAGGTCTCTTGAAGAAGAAGTTAACAGATTGTCCGAATTATTGTCTGAAAGCCAGGAACAGATTGATTCTCTTACGGCAAGAAATAATGTTTTAGAGGCTGATAATCAAACTTTATCCGCAAAGCTCAATAAGCTTCAAAGTGAATCAGTAGATGAAGAATTGCTTACAGCCGTGAAAAATGATGTTAAACAAAAACAAGAGACAATTTCAGCTCTTGAATCAGATATTCAACGTCTGAATGAAGAGCTTTCTTCAATCCACAATAAGAATAGTGAATTGAATAATCAACTCAATGACAAAATACGAGAATGTGAGGATCTGAAGAAAGAATTACAATCAATCACCACGCAGTATAGTGAAATTCAGAGTAAGGGCAAAGCTCTTATTCAGGCAGAAAAGCGAATTGCCGAATTGGAAAATACGTTAAAGAATGCTCCAACTCTCAATGAACTAATTAAAAGAGATAAGGAAATTGAAAAGCTAAAAGCAAAGATTCAGGAATACGAGGCTAAAATAAATGCTTTAGTATCAAGCACTCCCGCTTCAGAAGAACCGGTTTCTACTCAGACTGAGCCAACAACTCCCGGAAGTGAACCGACTGATGGCTCAGATACATCAAAAAAGACTGAACCAACAACACATAAGACACGCCCTGTATACAGAAAGCCCAAATTCCCATATCGCAAAAAGCCGATAGCTCCGTCGAAAGATGTTGTTACCGTTGATTTCCCTGTAATCGAAAATGATAACGTCTATTCTCAGACCGCGCGATTGATTGACAAGGTATTCAACCATCGTTCAAACTCATTCATCTCGGCTAATGATGTTTTCCTTCACAAGTCAGTAGAGGAGATATCACGTATGAGGTTTGAACTTGAAGAAGCTACAAGAACCGGAGTTCCATACCTGACCTGCCCATGTTGTGGCAATATGGTGAAGATTTCAAGCCGTAGTGTAGGGTTTGGATTAAAGAGTAGAGAGGTCCAATTCTTTACTCATGCCGTAAAGAATGTTCCTTGCGATCTTAAACGAGATAATTCTTATACCCTTACTATCGATGATGGTGAGAATAGTGAGAATGATTTTTCGTATCTGAAGGAATTACGCAATTTGTTGGCCGATTCTTTAAGGACTGAACTTAGTCTGAATAAGGGTCTGTCAAATGTTGAGGATTGTGTATACATATACTCAGATGAGTTGCCAATAATGAAAAGGCGACTTGCAGATGTCACCGCACGATACAATAATACAGATGTTGTATTTGAACTGGTCACTCCGACAACTCATGTTGCTCGCGTCCATGACCGGGACATTTTCTATCTGATAAATCGCAGGCAAGTGTTCTGGATATTTGGTCTGGAGTCAATCGTAGACTATAATGAATTAAGACGATCTGTTTCAAAGGATATTTTCTTCACTAATAAGCGAAATGTATTTGTGTTTGACCTTGAAGCACAGGAAGAATCGAAAAGTCGTGGAGAATTGATGCTAAAATGTAACTGGTTGGACGAAGATGGTGCCTGGTATTATCAGATTGAAAAGAACGGTAAGAATGGTATCCTCATATCTCTTGATCAGATACATTTTGAAGATGATAGTTGTCGACCATATTTTTATGATGCCGATGAGCCGTACTATCTTAAGCATCCAACAGCAGAGCGTCCTCTTAAACTAACGAGGGAGAAATTAAAACAGGACATTATTGAGGCCTGGAATTACGAACAGCAACGAAATCGTGCCGTTGAGGAAATGCTCAAATATGAACGTGGAGTGGAAGCGTATTCTGATGGTGAAAAATGGGGATTCAAGTATGGAGATGTAGTCTTCATAGAACCTATTTTTGATTCTAAGCCGATTATGATGGGAGATTTCGCCAAGGTTGAAAAAGACGGCAAGTATGGAGTTATAAACAGATACGGCGATTATCGATTACAGACAGAATATGATAAAGTTATTCTGCTACAAAATGGATATATTTTATATGCGTCTAAAGGTAACTGGTACTTGTTCGGTGTAATTGACCCCCTTACGTCATTTGCATCCGATGATGAAGTTGTCGTGTCAACAATCTCAAATACATCTTCTATCTACCACCTGATAATAAAGAAATACCTTTTTAAGGGTCAACAGCCGGAAGAGTTTTATTTTGTCGGCAACGAGATATTCAGAAAGAATAGTAGTTCCGGAAAGTGGAGCTTATGGCAGTCGAATGGTGAGAAAGTTACGGATATTTCTTGGGACAGTCTTGAATTTACCTCGGAAGATACGATTAAAGTGTCGTCTAATGGGCGTACTCAGTTATTGGCTCTTGATGGTACTGTCATCGAGGAACAGAAATATAAATCAGAATCAAAGCTGGCAAACGGCTATTCGATTGTAGAAACATTCGATGAATATTGGGGTATAACTGACAGTAATGATTTTGAAATAGTCTTACCAAAATATGATTCCATAATTGTCCTTGATGATAACTTCCTTAAAGTCCAAAAGGGAAACAGTTGGGGTATCACTACCTCAACAGGACAAATTATTGCCGAACCCATCTATCGTTCTGTTGATGGATTTGACGGAAATTGTTTTATTGTTACAAAACTTAATGAGGCAAGAGGTTGGGGCTATCTAACTGGGAAGGTCGATATAAACGGCAAAATAGTTTCTGAGGTTATTTCTCATACTGTAGATGGTCAAATAATAACGCAATCCTTCGAAAAATATGGTTTAGAAAAAGATAACAACATACTCATTCCGCATATTTACGATAAACTGTCTTATTGGGGTATAGATAAATATATAGCACAAAAGGATAACAAATTTGGTCTTATAGATAGCCATAACAGGGTTTTGCTAAACTTCGAGTACTCTTCTATTACTCCACTTAAAGAAGGAAAGAGTACAATCAAAAGAGGTACTTTAAAGCATGAAATTGACAGTAACCTTAAGATAGTAGAAGATCTAGTAATCGAACTACAGGAAGGCTATAAGAAGGTAAAACTTGGTGGGAAATGGGGGATTCTAAATCCTGGAAGTCAAGTTATAGTAGATTATCTCTATGATGAGATTTCCACTTTCAGAGGTCGTTTAGTAGGAATTATAAATGGGCGTCTGATTAAACTAAATGCTTACTATCCCTATAAACTTTCAATGGAGGGAGAATTTGCAGGTTATTCAGAACCATCAGGAAAAAAGAAATCAAAGAAGTTAGTTAGAGTTGGTGGCGTAATATTCCAGCTGTATAACAATGAATCAAATGAAAAATCAGATCATCCAATATCTGTTCTATTAATTAATTGGACTTCAACGGTTAAGTATCCGGTGGTGATGCCGTTAGATAGTGTTAATATAACAAAAAAATCAAAACATATAGATAAACCTGAAGATTATATCACCGGAGAATCTTACGATGCTATAATAGTTTCTGCCATTAAAGGTAAAGGAAAGAAAAGACAGCTGATTAAAGGTTTCAATGTCGAAATCGGAGATGCAGTTTCACATATTTATTTAAACGATATTTTTCGATGTGGTCTTCACACTAACGAGCTGTCGGTAGGGGATAAATTAAGACTGACAAAGTTGGGATTCGACGATGAATTTGATCGCACGAATTGGAGAATTGAACTTGAATCAAGTAATTCGTTGAAAGCATGAGTAGTATATTTTGCCTTGAAACAGAATGGGAACAGTCCATTCATGACATGAAAAAAGAATCATTGGTACACCCTTTGCTTCAATATCTGACAACTATTGGTACTGAATATGTATTCAGGCAGGTCGCAACTCTATCTGAATTTGAATACTATCTCGACCACTTGTCAAGATTGGCTTACAGTAGATTTGATATAATTTATCTTTGTTTTCATGGCAAGGAGGGGGAGATCGCTTTTGCCAATGGCGAGAGCATAAGTCTTACTGAGATAGCAGAGAAGTTTCCAGGTATATTTAACGAACGAAAAGTACATTTCGGTTCTTGTAGTACATTAAATATTTCATGTCAAGAAGTCTTTGATTTCAAAGAGCAGACACGAGCCAAACTTGTTACTGGTTACGCAAAGAAAGTTGACTTTCACCAGAGTTTCCTTTTTGAACTATGGCTTATGCACTTATTCCCCCATCATAAAAGTTTGGGGCCAAGCAAGCTCGAAGCAAAGGTTGAAAAGGAAATGAAGTTTTACGGAGAACTACTTAAATTCAGAATTTTTTAATTGAAAAATACTTTGTTTATTAGGTAAAAAACCTAAAGAGAATATTTTGAAAAAGAAAGTAACGTATGCAATCTCAATTTTTGGTAGAAGAAGGATTCAACTGATGAGATGTTTAAGTGTATCATGCGGGATACCCTTGCATGCTCAGTGAAACGAAGACGCGAAGCTGGAGCGAGATAGATTTAATGAGTAGTAGTTTAAGTTTCAAAGAATATTAAGACTGAAACATTGACCGTAAGAATAAGAATAACTATGTGTAGATACAAGGAATTATTTAATACGGTATCAAGAATAGTGAAAGAAAACGGAATAGGTATACTTACTGAACCACGGTTTTGGGGTATACTTACCGATTTATACCCATTTGCACATGAGTCGAAACTTAAGGATAGCTATAAAGCTTGTATTTCCAAGGGTTGGGTTGCCGGCATAGTTTCTTTGTCCGGCGACAAAGACAGTATTTTTGAATACATAAGTCGTCTTGTTGAAGCATATCAGGGAAGTTATAGGAAAGAGTTGATGACTTGTCTTTTTTCAGTTGCAATAGCTATAGGTAAATGTACTGAAATGGATTATGCAGTCTTCATCAACAGAACGGCGTCTTCTTTGAACCCAACTCATATCGGCAATTCTGATGCGTTAGATAAATCTAAAGTTAGGTTTGTTAGTAATCAGAATTCATATATGCAACAATTATCCACATCTTATCAATCTCCTAATAGTAAGCTGTATAACCAGAATGGAAAACAGTCGAAAGGGAACCAGAGCATGATTTTCTGGCTAACAGGTCTTGTTATGGTGTGTGTAATAGCTATTCCTCTTGCAATAATCACATTTAATAAATATGCTTCTTCCAAAAGTCAGACCGAGTGGCAGTCTGATTCAGAATATGAAAAAAAGGTGAGTGAGAACTATGAACGAGTCAAAAATCGTGAAAATTATGATTCAGAGTTGAGTGTGAAGAATATCGGGTTAGGCAGTGATTACAATACTGCGGTCCGGTATATGAAATCCAATGAGAACTTTAAAGACTTTGATGAAAGATATTATGAATTGGATAACTCCGGCAGACTTCATCCCGTCTTTCAGTTGATGAACGACCGAATCAGAATAAGTACGAAAAAGACAGCCGGCGGTTCTACGAAAGACGAGATCATAAGAGGTAGAGTCTTTATCACTAACACTGTCCTGGATACAATTCCGATAAAATTAAAGGTTTTTGAATCGGATGGGAAAGTCCCTTTTATGATTATCGAAGGTACTGAAGGTATTTTCTCTTATTATAAATATTTTGGAGCTCTATTAGAATTATATCATGAAAAGTACGGAATGGCTGAAGTCCGGACATATGATGGAATGCCTTATAATCCTGAGAATTTCTATTATCCAAATAATTTCATGGATGAGCGGCATGAGGATGATGTATGGACATTTTCAACGGGGATGATTCGATTGGGCCTGAATAGAATTCTGTATGCTTCCACTGACTTTCTGGATTCTATCAATAGTCAGTATGATCGAACCAAGATTGAATATGAAAAAAAGGAAATATTAAAGCAACGATTACAGGAGCAGAAACTCCTCCAAACGCTTAGAGAGGACAGCATTAGGCGTGTCAAAAATCACGAGAACGCTATCAAAGACATTTGAGATTTATTTTGTTTTATTCAAAATTAGCTGTGCGGTTGTTATATAATTAGGACTATTCTTTGAACTGATATGACAGAATTTGAACGGTATCTTGAGGCAGCTGTCGAGATGGCGAGGGGAGCGGGGGAGATCCAGCTTCGCTATTTCCGCAGCAATAATCTTCAGTCGGATACGAAGCTGAATGCTTTCGACGTGGTGACAATCGCTGACAAGGAGTCGGAGCTATTTATTAAATCATATATTACCGAGCATTTCCCTGACCATGGTATTATCTCCGAGGAGTCAGGCGCGGACCACTCGGAGCGGGACTGGCGATGGGTGGTGGATCCCTTGGATGGAACTACCAACTTCAACAACGGCCTGCCTGTCTTCTCCGTTTCCATAGCTCTTGAATATAAGTGTGAGGCTGTGATCGGGGTTGTGTATGCTCCTTATCTCGGGGAACTATTCCATGCAGTAAAAAATCAAGGAGCCTTCCTTAATGGTAAACCCATAAGATGTTCTGAGAAATCCAATCTCGATGCTGCGGTTGTAGCGACAGGAATGCCATACGACAGGGCTGAAAATCCTGACAACAACCTTAAAGAAATTGAAAGGGTAGTATGCAGGGTTAGGGGTACAAGGAGATTTGGCTCAGCAGCTATAGACCTCTGCTATACTGCAACAGGATTCTATGACGCATATTGGGAACTCAATCTAAACCGATGGGATGTGGCCGCAGGGAGGTTGATCGCTGAAGAGGCTGGAGCTGTGGTCGAGAGTATCCGAGAAGATCGAAATTATTCACTTCTTGCATCGGCGCCTGCACTCTTGGAAAGTTTCAGAAAACTGCTTCTCCCCTAAACACAGTAGATAAAATATGAAAAGGATATTCCTGACGGGAGCCACCGGAGTGATGGGCTCGCATGGACTAAAAGAACTGACTGCTGAGCCCGGCCGCTATGATGTGACGGTTCTCGCCCGGGACAGTAAGAAAAACAGAAAATTCCTCGCTCCTTTCATGCAAAAGGGTGTCAAAGTGATCTGGGGAGACCTGCTCGACAAGCAGTCGGTGGCGAAGGGGGTGTCGGAAGCTGACATAGTGCTCCATGTAGGAGGTATGGTGTCGCCGGCTGCCGACTGGTATCCGGAAAAGACTATCAAGACCAATATCGGATCGATGCGCAACATCATTGAAGCAGCTGAGCCAAGGAAAAATGATGTAAAAGTGGTATATATCGGGTCGGTATCACAATACGGCAACCGGGAGGTACCGGATCATTGGGGGCAATGTGGCGACCCTCTGACACCGGCTATTTTCGATGCCTACGCTTACTCGAAGACAGAGGCGGAGCGCATTCTTATGGATTCAGATCTCCGGTGGTGGGTTTCCCTTCGGCAAACAGGTATCCTTCATTGCGGACTTCTGATGAAGGCTTCCGATCCGATAGCATTTCATGTGCCGATACGAGGGGTTCTGGAATGGGTGACCGCCGATGATTCAGGCCGGCTTCTTGAACGTGTCTGTCGGGATGACGTGCCTGACACTTTCTGGAACAAATGTTATAATATTGGAGGTGGAGCACCCTACAGAATGACAAACTATGAATTTGAATGTGAACTGCTGAAGGCTATGGGATGTCCGCCTCCCGAAAAGATATTCGATTCCAACTGGTTTGCCACACAAAACTTCCATGGCTTCTGGTTTAAGGATTCCGATGTCCTGGAAGAGATAGTCCATTTCCGGAAAGGAGACACTCCTCAGGAATATTTCAAGCAGATGAAGGCAGAACTTCCTTGGTATTTCTC
>JAIDSM010000223.1 GCA_029061225.1 Muribaculaceae bacterium | reverse complement strand
CCTTGTGCTATATGCATAGGAGTCGATATGCAGCATGTGTCGGTAGAGTTGCATTGAAGACAAAGACATACCGAACGGGCGATTCCCCTCATTACGGCGTTAGCTGTCCTGATGCGTTGCGTTCCGCTTACGGAGTCTATGGTTATATGATATGCAGTAGAAAGGGGATTCGGTTTCATACGTATCACCAGAGGCGTATCTTCGGTAGGGAATAAGGCTACATCTGACAAAGCGGCGGAATATAGCATACCGGTTGGGGAGGCTAATGAGTCGGCTATGTTCCGGGCATTGGCTGAGAAGAGGTTATAGTCGTCGGTGTTTGTAAACTCAATTCCCGGCAAGTCGTTGTTGAAAACAAGCACATTGTAGATGCCTGAAAGAAGTTCTATTTGTCCGCCATCGCGTCCGGAGATGTCAAAGCGCCATGACTTTGATTTCCCGTCAGCAGGGAATAAGATTAGTGTCATTCCTTCAGGGTCGGCTCCTTCCGCTCTCTGCCAATCGAATTCAACCATCACCTTTACCGGCTCACCTGCATAAACAAGGTCTTTCTGGCGGCATGAGGTCATCATCCCGGTCGCCCATAGCGTAAGGATGAGTAGAGGAAGGCGAATCAGTATGTGGCATCTGGCGTTTCTCATAGTGCAACCGGAAGAAGGATTACTATATTTGCAACAAACATGCTGGTTTTAAGTTTATCTGAAGATTTTTTTGTCATTGTGCGGGATATTATATATATTTGCATATAAATTAACCTGTCGTCGAGCTGCATTTCTATGAAACTTTCCGCTAAGATAATGGCGTTTGGCATTGCCTCGCTTTGCATTCCTTCCGTTATGTCTCTGCCTTCCGGTCCGTTTGATGGAGCGGAATGGATTTCCGTACATTCCGATTCCTTACCTGTATATCCTGACTATCTGTCGGTGTTCAGACTTGGTTTCAATCTTGACAGTAAGCCTGGAGATGCGGTCTCCGTTTTTTTCGGTTTGGATGACCCGAGGCTCATGGATGCCGATAAAAATGTCTATGTACTTTCAAACGCACCCGGCGAGTCGTATATGCGGCTCAGTGTGGAAGGGGATTCGATAAAGCTGTATCGTAGCGGCTATCATCCTCAGGACAATCCTCTGAAGGCTGTGGCTGTGTTTCCTGTGGATAATTTCAGTCATTCAGCCGACAGCATAGAGATAGCCGTCAACTATGGACATCTGGATGTTTTCGTCAATGGCAGGAAGGTCGGATACAAGGGTGCGAATCCTCTCGGAAACGGCGGTGACTACATCTCTTTCCCTGTATTGGGAAAAGTGGCGGTAGATATTCCTTTTGGTTCGGGGGCTAAGGTCAGTGATGTCACTGTCAGTAATTTCCGCGATCCGCGTAATGCCATAGCTCGCTTGTCGGTCAATGATGAAGGGTTGACTCGGATGGAGATGCCGGTGCGGTCTATGCCGGAGATGCGGAGTGTGATTACGGTGAATCCCCGGAAGAAAGTTAAAAAGGCTACCGCCAATGCTACGGCGATGGGTATCTATGACCTGTATGTGGATGGAAACAGGATAAATGAGGAGTACTTCCTTCCCGGATCGACGCAATACAACAAGACTCATCTTTACCATGAGTTTGACCTGACCGACCGTCTGAAACCCGGCGACAATGAGATCCGTGTCAGGCTGGGTGAGGGATGGTGGAGTGGTCCGTCGACATATATGGGGGAGTACTGGAATTTCTTCGGCGACCGTCAGGCATTTCTCGCTGAGATCACGGTGGAATATATGGATGGTTCCTCAGACCGGTTCGTGACGTCGCCTGAGACATGGGAGTATTCGGTGGATGGCCCTATCGTAACGGGGAGTTTCTTTCAGGGAGAGATATTTGATGCCCGGCGAGATGATATGAATCGGCAGGCTTCCATGCCGGCAGAAAAGCGTATATGGCGGAAGACGGTAAAGCTGCCGTTTGATGAGATGGCCGCCCCGGTGGCAGGAGGATGGTCGGATTTCAGATTGAGGCCCTCGTTTGGCGACAGGGTCCTTGCGGTAGATACGCTCACGGCTGTCTCAATGACTGAGCCGAGGCCCGGGGTCTATGTCTACGATATGGGGCAGAATATGGCTGCTGTTCCATATCTTGAATTCAATGGCCTTGACCGAGGTCAGGAAGTCACAGTAAGGCATGGGGAGGTGCTGTATCCTGATATGCCGCAATACGCTTCAAATGCCGGGATGGTGATGACAGAGAATCTTCGCGCCGCGATGTGTACCGACAAATATATAGCTTCGGGTGATGGTGTCGAGAAGTTCTCACCGCGCCATACGCTTCACGGCTACCGCTACCTGGAGCTGACCGGAATTGACGCTCCGCTGCAGTTGGAGGCTGTCAAGAGTATTCCTGTGAGTTCCGTGCATGGATTCAAGGCACATTTCGAGTGCTCTGACTCGCTGATCAACCGGCTTTGGGAAAATGTCAAATGGTCGACGATGAGCAATTTCGTCTCGATACCGACCGACTGCCCGCAGCGCAATGAACGTCTGGGCTGGATGGGAGACATATCGGTATTTTCGCCAACTGCAACGAAGATAGCCGATGTCTCTCCGTTGCTTAGGCAATACCTGCAGTCAGTGCGCGACTGCCAGGCTGAAAACGGTAAATTCCCGGATGTGGCGCCTGCCGGCGTAGGATTCGGTGGATTCCTATGGGGCTCGGCGGGCATTACAGTGCCATGGGAATATTACCGTCAGTATGGAGACACCGCTCTGCTTGCGGAGCATTATCCGGCCATGAAGAAATATATGGATCACATACTCGGGGAGACTATTGAACCATCCACGGGGGTGCTTGTGCAGAACCGGGAATGGGGTGATTTAGGCGACTGGCTGAGTCCGGAGTACGAGCGCAATGATAAATCCTTGCTTTGGGAGTGCTACCTTATCTACGATCTGGAGATCATGAGGGATGTCGCTAATCTTCTGGGGATGGCCGAAGACGCAGGCCGCTATCAAGATCTGATTGATGAAAGAAAAAGATTCTTTGCCGAGACATATGTGGATCCGGCGACGCAGAAGACCCGTTGGTCGGCTTTTGATCCGGGACGCGTGGGTCAGCCGGTGGATACGCAAAGCTCATATGCACTGCCGTTGGCGATGGGGATATACGACACGCCGAAATTCAGGGAGAATTTCGTAGTCGCTATAGAAAGGGAAAACCATGCGGATGACGGCACCGTGTGTCCCCCATATTCGCTTATGACAGGATTCATCGGCACTGCATGGATAATGGAAGCTTTGTCGAGAATAGACAGGGATGATGTGGCATATTCACTGCTGACCTCCACTAATTATCCCTCGTGGCTATATCCCGTCACTCAAGGGGCGACTACAGTCTGGGAACGACTCAATTCCTATACGGAAAAGGATGGTTTCGGGAGCAACAACAGCATGAACTCCTTCAATCACTACAGTTTCGGATCGGTAGCCAACTGGTTGCTGACGCGCTGCCTGGGCATCTCCCGGGATACAGACGGGAATGTGACGGTAGATCCGACACCGGATCCCACGGGCAAGGTCAAATGGGCGAGAGGTTGGATAGACACTCCTGAGGGTCGTGTGGAATCCTCTTGGGGGGAAAGGTACGATAATCCTGCCGAGACCCCTTATGCGGATGCTCGGGCTTGGGGTGATCTGGGCGACGGGACGTTTGCCAATCCGGTGCTCAACTCCGACTATTCCGATCCCGATATCGTCAGGATCGGCGACCGCTATTACCTCACATGCTCTGAATTCCACTTCATGGGTATGCCCGTCCTGGAATCGGAGGACCTTGTCAACTGGAAGATTGTCGGTCAGATATTCGACAGTATCGACCTGCCGGGCTACTCCGACATGGCTAAATACGCTGAAGGCACATGGGCTCCGGCCCTGAAGGAGCACGACGGAAAGATCTGGATGTATGTCTGCACTCCTGAGGAGGGGCTCTTCATGAGCCGGGCTGACAGTCCGGCGGGTCCGTGGGAACCGCTTCACATGGTGAAGGGGGTGGCCAAGTGGGAGGATCCATGTCCCTTCTGGGATGAGGACGGACAGGCTTATCTTGTGCGTAGCCGTCATCGTGCCGGTCCGATCATTGTCCACCGGATGAGCTCCGACGGACGCGAATTGCTTGATGATGGCGTGACGGTATATGAGGGTCCTGTGGCCGAGGGACCAAAGATGTTCAAGAAGGATGGGTGGTACTACATCAGCATCCCGGAAGGAGGTGTGGGAGAAGGTTGGCAGACCATTCTTCGTTCCCGCGACATCTATGGCCCGTATGAATCGAAGCGAGTTCTGGAGCAGGGCTCTACTGAAATCAATGGTCCGCATCAGGGTTCGCTTGTGGAGACGCCGGAAGGAGACTGGTGGTTTGCCCACTTCCAGTCGGCCGGGGCGAGGGGACGCGTGATGCATCTGCAGCCGGTAAAGTGGGTGGACGGTTGGCCCGAAATCGGCACGGACTACGACGGCAACGGGGTAGGGGAACCGATGGCTATTGTGCCTATGCCTTTTGGCAAGTCTGCGAAAGCGTTCACTCCGCAGACATCAGATGAGTTTGACGGCGACAGCCTCGGCATTCAGTGGCAGTTCAATCATAATCCCGACAAGGAGCGTTTTTCTGTTTCCGACGGTAGCCTTACATTGAGGCCGTTGAAGGCATCGAGGCTCCGCGACGCGCGCAACCAGCTTACGCAGAAGATGATGGGATATAAGTCAGAGGCTGATGTCTCCATTGACTGGAGAGGCATGAAGGCAGGCGACCGCAGCGGACTGCTTTGCATGGGAAAGAAATTTATGGGAGCGGGAATCGCCGTTGAGAGCCACGGCGGCAAGGATGTGCCGGTAGTCTATATGGAAGAAGACAGCCTGGTCGTTTTCAGCAAACCGTTGGATGAATTGAAGCCGGACGTTCCTGTGATAATCTGTCTTGATCTTGACGCGAAGGAGAACCGCTATGCTTATTCCTATTCCATAGACGGAGGTAAGACGTTTGAGCCGCTTGGAGAGTCGTTTGAGATGCGCGATGGATTCTGGAAAGGCGTCCGCACCGGTCTATACGCCTATACCCTCGGAGACACTCCGGGCGAGACACGTTTCGACTGGTTCCGCTACCGGCACGACGGACCGCCGGACTCATGTGCCTTACATCCCTGACGGGTAATCTGCGGGATTTCTTAAGAACTTACGCCTGTAGCGGTGTTATATATATACGAAGAAGTGGAAATGTACCGGGCCGACCTTTGCAACCTGTCTGCTGAATTCGGCAGACTTCGCCGCGATTCTTCGCGGCGCTACAAATGTCTCTTACTCGGCCGTCGCCACTGCACGGCTCAGGGAGGTTGCGTGCGCTTTTCATCACCTACGCTCCGCTTCAATGATGCGTTGCGCACTCACCCCCGTCGCCTTGTGCATTGGCGTAGCCTCGGCCTCCCGGACCTTTCGAAAGAACAGGCCCGGTACTTTCCCCGCTTTCTAAATATTAAAGATTAAACATTAAATATTAAATTTTATGCTGACAGCTATAACTTATAACTGACAGCTTATAACTGACAATATGTCTGGGGAATTCGTAGAATACTTCAAGGCCGTTTCAATCGGATCTGTCAAGCAACTGGTCGATGCACTCAACCGGATAGCGCCATACATAGGGACGTGGGGGGTGCTCGAACCCATCACGGACTCCGATCTGCGATATTTCCTTCCGGCGTGGATACGGGCCTCGGAATATTCGTATTTCCGGATTCCAAAAAAGAGCGGCAGTTATAGAAAAATACATGCTCCCCGATCTCCGCTCAAGGAGATTCAGATCACGCTCAAGGTGCTTCTGCAGGGGATTTTCACACCTTCGGCTCATGCATATGGATTTGTGGAAGGGAGGAACGTGCGCGATAACGCTGTCATTCATGTCGGGCAGACCTGTATCTACAATATCGACCTTGAGGATTTCTTTCCGAGTCTCACGAAGAAGATGCTTCTTGAGGCCATGCGACGTGAGCTTTCCGACAGAATTGTGTCTGATGAGGTAATCAGACTGATATGCGCGATCTGTACGGCGCCTGCGGACGGATGGACAGAGTCACTGCCGCAGGGGGCTCCTACGTCGCCGGTGCTTTCCAATATAGTGCTGAAACGACTTGACGGTCAATTGGCGGCTATTGCGGAGAAGGCGGGATACCGATATTCGAGGTATGCCGACGACATTACATTCAGCCATAGCCATGACATAAGGCGGATTAGTCCGTCTTGGCGCGAGCGGATTGAAAGCGCCATAGAGGATTATGGGTTGAGAATCAATGAAAGCAAGACACGTACTCTTGCTCCCGGGGCGAGGATGGAGGTCACGGGAGTGACGGTCAACTACAAGCCGAACACCTCTCGATCGTACGTCAAGCAGATCCGTGCCCTTTTACATCTTTGGGAGAAATACGGTTATGAACGGGCGCAGGATATCTATACGTGTGATTTCGCGCCCGGTTCTAACTCGCAACTTAGAAACGTAGTATTTGGCAAGATCAACTATCTTGAGATGATAAAGGGTAAGGAAGACCCCACGTATTTGAAGCTCAGAAGACGATTCCGGAGACTTTCATCCATCCTGTAGAAGAGTCTGGATGTCTGTGTTGGGGATGTGGGGAATTTTATAAGAAAAATAGATTTGAGGAGTTTCGGGTATAGGCTGAAGGAATTGTAGATTTTAAGGAAAGTTTACGGGTATAGTCTAAACTTTTTATACTTGGTTCTGGGCCAAAAACGGCATTTCGCCAATCTCTTGGCAATACAAAATTCCCGGCTGGTTTACGGGTGTTGTTTCAGAAATTTTTATTAACTTTGCAATCAGTAAGGGTAATCCTTTTTATGTGGAGCTAATAGTTGCCCAATAGTTTATGATGTCATATTTCGTAATCACGCTATTCCCGGCGATATAGTCACAAAATTAAGTAAGCTAATTATGGATTCGATAACTGTAAAAGGCTACAAGTCTTTCAAAGACATAATGGTCCCTCTGAAACCAATCAACATACTGATTGGCTCGAATGGTGCTGGCAAAAGTAATTTCCTTTCGCTATTCGCCCTATTGGGTAACGCTTATAATGGGCTTCTTGCACGGAGTGTTGCTTTGTCGGGGGGGGTAGATAAACTCTTTCATAAGGGAAGAAAATCAACTGACAAGATATCCATAGAATTAACGGACGGTAATAATTTTTATGGATTGGATCTCATGGAGGCTGACGGAACTCTCATAGTGGAAAAGGAAAAACTCGGATATTCCTCCGTGCCTGAGAAATGGACTTACATTGATATTGCAAATTATAAACCTGAAACTTCCTTGAGAGAATATCGAGGTTTATCAAGAGGTGCCTATATCAATAAGTATATGTCCCAAATCAAGAAGTTTCATTTTCATGATACTGGTTATACTTCACCTTTTACGGGAGAATCTAATATAGTCAATGACTCATATTTCCTTTATTCTCAAGGCAGTAATTTAGCTGCATTTCTCTATGGAATTATGAATAATCATCCGATGGTGTACAAACGTATAGTCCGGGTGATTCAGTCGGTAGCTCCCTTTTTTAATGACTTCTATCTTGTGCCGAATGAAAGCGGAGGTGTGAGACTCCTATGGAGAGATAAATTTTCAGATGTCGTCTATGGGCCAAACGATCTCTCTGACGGTACATTACGTTTTATTGCCTTGACAGTCTTATTCCTACAACCTGAGCCTCCCAAAGTAATAGTGATTGATGAACCTGAATTAGGACTTCATCCTGTAGCTATTGAAAAATTAGCCGGGCTGATAAGAAGTGTCGCCAACAGGGGTACACAAGTAATAGCGGCAACCCAGAATGCAGAACTCATAAGTAATTTTGAACCTGATGATATACTTACGGTTGATCAACGGGGTGGAGAGTCAGTAATTAGACGTTTGGATGCCGGAGGACTTAGTCATTGGCTTAATGAATACACGTTAGGAGATCTTTGGAAACAACGTATTATGAAAGGAGGACAACCCACATGAAAAGATTGATAATTGTTTGCGAAGGTCCTACAGAGCATGAATTCTGTGTGAACGTCCTCGCTCCCGAATTGCTTAAAAACAATATTTATATTGAAGCTCCCTTAGTAAAAAAGTCAAATGGAGGAATTGTGTCATGGTCATCGATAAAACGACAGATCGAGATGCATCTTCATGAGAAAGATGCGTATGTATCTTTGCTTGTAGATTATTATGGAATTAAAGACAGCTATGCCTTTCCCGGCTGGAATGAAAGCAAGAATATCACGTCGAAGAAGGATAAACTACAATTCCTATGCGATTGCATGAAGGCTGATATCGTTGAAGAATTAGCATCGCGTTTTATTCCCTATCTGCAGATTCATGAGTTTGAGAGCCTTTTATTCAGCGACATAGATGTATTCAGAAGTAATTTCGACGATCATGAGATGGACTTTTCTAAACTTGAATCTGCAATCAGAGAATTTTCTAATCCGGAGGATATAAATTCGAATCCTAACCTTGCACCCTCTAAGAGACTTATAGAGGCAATCTCAGGTTATGAGAAAGTAGTATATGGAAGCTGTCTTGCTGAGGAAATAGGTCTGGAAAGCATTGTAGAGAAATGTCCATTGTTTAGCCAATGGTTTTTTACGCTAAGATCTATCTAATTAATCTTCAGTAAATACTGTGGTTTAAGACTAAAGAGTTCATATTGTAGCAGCATCAAGTTTTGTTGAAAACATCCCTTTCCTCTACTCCATTTAGTTGACAATGTTGAAAATATAGTTTTGATCTGAATGACGTTATTCAGCAAGGAGAACTAAATAATTAGGGTGTTCAGTTTCATGTTCCAATTGTGATACGTATTTTTCATTGTGATATATATTTTAGTGTGATATATACTTTAGTGTGATATATACTTTAGTGTGATAT
>JAIDSM010000222.1 GCA_029061225.1 Muribaculaceae bacterium | reverse complement strand
AGCCAAGACTCCTAAGCTCGGTCCAATGTGGTGGATCAAATGCGATATAAAGGAACGTATCGACGCATCCTGGGGAAGCCGGGAAGAATGGGAGAGTATTCCTGACTGGAAGAATATGGATCTTTCACGTCCTTCCGACATCAATCCGGGAGTGAAGGAAATCATTGCTTCAGGAGATCCCGCTGAAGTCCGAACCTACACTTGCGAGACATGCGGGCATGAATATAAAATGAAAACCGGAACAAAGGATGCCGGCCATGGATGTCCCGTATGCCTTAAAGCCCGGGTGAAACTATAATTTTAGACAGTAAGAAGCGCATTGTGTCCGAAACGGAAACAATGCGCTCTTTAAATTTAGAATAAATTCTATTTTAGTGAGATAGGTTTCGGCCGAGTCAATTCTCGATAGCTTTCTGATAACTTGACTCTCCGGCTGCCTCAAGGAAGTTGCAGACAGCATAGACAATCAACGCGATGCCTGTCACCATCACTATCGCATTCATCATCTTTACCGGTCCAAGAACGAAGATCACAACTCCGGTCGCCACAAGAAGGACAGGTAAGATATAGAAGGCGAAAGGAAACCTCGCGTTCTTAAATCCAAAACCAAGCATGCTGATGTGGTATAGTCCGGCCAAAAGGATGATCGCTGCAAAAACATACACCAACAGAGAACTGAAGCTCTGTGGCCTTAAAAGCATCCAGAGACCGAGAGCTCCTGTGCCTACCGCTGTAAGTGTCGAGATAATCGATATAGAGCCCGAAGATTTTTTCTCTCCATTCACCTCAAGAGTGGCCTTACTGCGAAACACTACTATCAGATCAATGATCGCCGAAAGAAGGAACGCTCCTCCTACCACCATGACCACCACGTTGATGGCAGTAGCCTGCATGAACAGCAGCACTATGCCTAAGATCAGGGTGACAATTCCTGTATAAGTCAAATTTTTGCTTTTCATAATATTATTTTTTTAAAGATTTCTTATGATACTATAACAATAATATCATAGATTTGGTGCGAAAATATGGATTTTTCCCGAATAAGTTGCAATTATTGCGTTTTTTTCATAACTTTGTAGTGAAATAAGACAACTATCATATGAACAACAAGACTATACTTTCTCTCGGAATAATGCTTTCAATGTCCGCCTCGGCTTTCGGCTGGGGGCAGAAAGGACATGACGTGACAGCCTTTATCGCAGAAAAACATCTTACTCCCGCCGCCAAGGCTGCATGCGATTCGATCCTCAATGGAAAATCGATCGTATACTGGGCAAACTGGGCTGATAACGCCTGCCATACACCTCAGTACGAATACACAAAGACATGGCATTACCGAAACATCGATGCCGGACAAGACTACGATACATTTCCCCGAAATGAAAACGGAGATGTGACCACCGCCATAAAGGGGCAATACTCTGTATTGTCTAATCCTGACTCGACACCTGAAGAGAAGGAGCTTGCCCTTAAACTCCTTGTGCATTTCGTAGGAGATATCCATCAGCCCATGCACATGGGGCATCTTTCAGACAGGGGAGGCAACAGCGTGAAGGTGAAATACTTCAACAGCGACCGTAACCTACATGGAATCTGGGACAGCAGTCTTGTCGAGTCCGCCCATAACTGGACCTATACAGAGTGGCAGGACCAGATAGACCGTGCTTCAAACGCCGAGGAGGCGGTTATCCTATCTTCCACTGATCCCGACGACTGGGGAAAGGAGACTTTCGCCTATGCGACACAGATCTATGACAAGACTCCGGATGGCACAAACATCAGCTATGACTACATCGCCGAGTGGACTCCCGTGATCGAACAGCAGCTGCTAAAGGGAGGACTGAGACTGGCGCATATGCTGAATACTCTTTTCGATCCGCATTACAAGTGAACGGATCATGACCGAGCAGCCTCCGTTAAACCTTCCTCCGGTGGAACTGCGACTGAAAATGGAGGGAAAAAACCTTAAGGTCTTTGACCCTCTCCGAAAGAAATACGTCGCACTTACTCCAGAGGAATATGTACGGCAACACTTCACAGCCTGGATGACCGAATCTTTCGGTTATCCGGCTTCTCTTATGAATAATGAGGTGTCTCTTAAGCTTAATGGCACCAGCCGCCGATGCGACACCGTCATCTTCCGCAAAGACGGGTCTCCGGCAGTGGTCGTGGAGTATAAAGCTCCGACCGTAGCCATCACACAAAACGTATTCGACCAGATAGCCCGATATAATATGGTGCTTCGTTCCCGGTTCCTCATCGTAAGTAATGGACTGCGTCATTTCTGCTGCGAGATGGACTATGAGAACGATACCTATCGTTTTCTTCCTCATATTCCGGTATGGACAGCTGAAATATGACTAAACACTTGATTAGTAATGTCTGACATCAACTACAATTATCTTGATCTTCTTAACGACCAACAGCGGGATGCTGTAGTATATAAGGAGGGGCCTGCTCTGGTGATAGCCGGCGCCGGATCCGGAAAGACACGTGTGCTCACCTACAAAATCGTAGACCTTCTAAGATCGGGCTACGAACCCTGGCGCATACTCGCGCTGACATTCACCAACAAGGCAGCAAGAGAGATGAAGGAACGTATCACTCAGGTAGTCGGCGAGAAGGTAGCGGCACGGCTAAGAATGGGTACGTTCCACTCGGTTTTCCTACGCATCCTGCGTCAGCACGCGGAGGAAATCGGCTTCAAGCCTTCTTTCACCATCTATGACACCTCCGACTCACGCTCTCTGCTTAAAAGCATCATAAAGGAGATGCAGCTTGATGAGAAAGTATATAAGCCGGCCACGATCCACTCCGTCATCTCCAATGCAAAAAACGCTCTAATAGACGCAGACCAATATCTACAGGACGCGGACAACTATAACGCCGACAAGAAGGCAAAACGCCCTCTGACGGGACAGATATTCAAGGCATACTGCGAACGCTGTAAGCGGGCGGATGCAATGGACTTCGACGATATACTCGTCTACATGAATATCCTGCTGAGGGATTTCCCTGATATCCGACGCCACTATCAGGAGTTTTTCAGATATATTCTCGTTGACGAGTATCAGGACACAAACTTCTCGCAGCATCTGATCATCTCCCAGCTTGCCGCGCTTCATAAACACCTATGCGTAGTGGGCGACGACGCCCAGAGCATCTATTCCTTCAGAGGCGCAAACATCGGCAACATCCTGAATATGGAGAAGCGTTATCCCGACTTACGCATCTTCAAACTGGAACGCAACTACAGGTCGACCCAGAACATCATCAACGCTGCAGGAAGCCTCATTGACAAGAATACCCGGCAGATGAAGAAAAACGTCTACAGCGAGAATGACGAAGGCGAGAGAGTCAAGATACTGTCGACATATTCAGATATTGAGGAGGCTTATCTTGTAGCAAACATGATAGCGAAGTCCCGTCTTAGCCATCACGATTCATATGAAGACTACGCTGTGCTTTACCGCACTAACGCACAGAGCCGCGCTCTTGAGGAATCGCTGAGAAAACGAAACATCGCCTACAGGATATACGGCGGACTCTCTTTCTATCAGCGTAAGGAAATCAAGGATGCAGTATGTTATTTCAGGCTCGCCATAAATCCCGACGATGACGAGGCGCTGCGGCGTGTGATCAATTATCCGGCAAGAGGAATTGGAGAGACGACGATGAAGAAGCTTTCAGAGGCGGCCACCACTGCCAACGTGAGCCTTTGGCAGGTGCTTCAGGATCCCACGGCAAAAGGGGTCACGGTCAATACGGGAACCCTGAAGAAACTATCGGCATTCCGCGATATGGTCCAGGAATTCATCGACGATAACGCGAAAGGCTCTGATGCGTACGCCCTGGGACAGCTGGTGTATAACCGAAGCGGAATCCTGACCGTGCTCAATCACGACAATACGCCGGAGTCAATTAGCAAGCAGGAAAACCTTAAGGAGCTTCTCGCCGGCCTCAAGGACTTCGTAGATTCCCGACAGGAGGAGGGCGATGAGAGGACAGGGATGCAGGAATTCCTGTCCGACGTGATGCTCGCTACCGATCAGGATTCGACAGACGAGACATCGGATGAAAAAGTGACTCTGATGACAATCCATGCGGCCAAGGGGCTTGAATTCAAGCATGTCTACGTGGTCGGAGTGGAGGAAGAACTCCTTCCTTCAGCCATGTCGATGAATTCGACTGATGAAGTAGAGGAGGAGCGCCGTCTTCTCTATGTGGCCATGACGCGTGCTAAAACCACCTGTGCGCTGACTTATGCCAAGACCCGTTTCCGCAACGGCCAGACCGTCCAGACCCGACCCTCCCGTTTCCTTTCAGAGATAGGAAAGAAATTCATACAATCGGAGACTTCCTCTGACTTCACGGATGATTCAAGAGGACATCAGTTTGTCAATCCCATGGACCGTTACAATTCGTTTCGGTCCGGCGGCAAGCTTTCATATGCTTCCTCATATGACTCACCCCGCAAATCAACATCAAGACCCGGAGTGGCGGAAACATCACGTCTTTCGGACAAGCCGGCACCGAATACCTCTTCTAAAGGTAAGAATCCCGGCACCCACACTCCGGATGAAGTCCCGGTGGGAACAAAAATCATCCATCCTAAACTTGGCGAAGGAGTGGTCACAAAACTCGATTTCGTGATGGGCGAGGGGGTTGTCACTGTAAAATTCACCCAGGCTGGAGATAAGAAACTCTATCTCCGCTTTGCCCAATTCAACATCAAGTAAAAAAACGAAAGGCGCCTATCCTTGTGGAAAGACGCCTTTCATTCTTTTTATCTCCTTCAAGAGACCGTGAATATCTTGAAGATAAGTTCGCGCTGAAGGTCGTATTCATTCTGAAGCGAACCTATTCCCTTGCTTTTACAGTCGAAATCGCGTAGAGCCGATATAGCTGCGAGAGACTGCCTCGGGGTATACATCCTCAATCCCTCGCGAATTTCCTTCAAGGCATACGGAGATTTTAACTGCAAGGCCTCCATAAGCCCTCTGTCGGTCTTGTCTGCTGTGAAGTGGCCCACTACTATCTGACTGAAGAATTTCTGCAATACAGCCGTCGTCATGACGCTTGGATTGTTTTTAGGATTCTTTCTGAAATAATCGAGTATCCTGAGGGTCTTAGGATAATCTTTCATTGATACGGCTTTTGTAAGCTCGAAATTGTTGAATTCCTTCGATATTCCGATGTTATCCTCCACCATAGAAGCCGTTATCCTCTGTACCCCTGATCCGCCTGCTACGATAAGTTTGTCTATTTCCCCAAAAAGTTTCTGAAGGGAATTTCCGATATACTCTATCAAGATCTGGACGGCTCCCTCCTCTATGGCTACTTTCTTATTGCGACAGTAATCCTTGATTGGACCGGAGAGTTGATAATCGCGTATTTTGGGGCTTTTGAAGACAGTGACGCTATCGCCTCCCTTGGCTGCAGCCTTCATGAGTGCGGAAGTGGCGGAGAGACTGTCACCTTTATAGGCCATGACGAACACGCCATGAGTGTTCGGATGAGTTATATATGGAGCGAGCTTATCAAGCTGAGTCTTGGATCCCTGGCATGTCTGGGCCTCCTTAAGGATTACGAGCTGAAGGTCGCCCATGACGGGATACTGGCGCGCGCTCGACATCACTTCCTCCAGATCAGAGTCCGCCCCATAGAATACAAGCTGGTCGAAGGCCCTGTTTTCCTCTTTCACCACGCTGTTTTCAAGAGCGTCCACAATCAGGTCGATGTAGTAGGGTTCTTCTCCCATTAGAATGTAGACACGGGAGAAATCTTTCTTCTTTATTTTGTCAAGAACGTCACGGTAGGTGAGTTCTTTAGTTGCTTTCGGTGGCATTTTCAAGAGTTTTAGAAGGTATGGCCGGAGGGTCAATCGCTTTGTTTTGGATCGTTCTATTGCGATATAGCCAATAAATGGCGGCAGAGACTGCAACGGCGCTTATTAATGCGGCGTAAGGAAAATCTCCTTCAGCAACTCCCATCATGTCGAAGTCTTCTGAAATAAGTCCCTTATTTATACACCATGTCGAAATAATCACGAGGCTGTTGTTAAGTGCATGAGCAAACGAGTTAACCCATATGCTGCCACTCCACAAATACAGATACCCGAAAAGGGCTCCAAGAAGCAGGCGAGGAATGAATCCGTAGAACTGAAAATGGACAGCACTGAATATAAAGGCCGCCGACCAAATGGCCGTATGGTGGTTGACTCCGCACCATACGAGACCACGCTGAAGCGCTCCTCTGAAGAAGAACTCTTCTCCAATACCGGTCAGAATTCCTATCGTGATAATGTTCATTGCAGTGGGGAAGAGATTTGTGGAGCTGAGCAGTCCTTTAGTCTGCTCCTCGGCAAGCTGCTCCATCGCCTTACACCATTCTTCAAATGACGAGAGGAATTCCGGAAGCTGCATCTGCTGGTTCCAGTAGACAATCTGATTGAGCGCAGGCATACCGACCAAATACAAAAGAAGCGCAATACCTAACCATTTGGCGGCAGGCCGCTGCACCGCCTCAATCGCATGCAAGGGAGACACCTTGAAGCATATCCTCCACATGAGAATAGCCGGGATGATGAATGCGAGTATGTTCTGGCCTGCGAAAATGGTCCATTGCAAGGCATTTCCCTTCAAGGGCAGAAA
>JAIDSM010000221.1 GCA_029061225.1 Muribaculaceae bacterium | reverse complement strand
GATCAACACATTGGGTTCCAAGGCCAACGATGCGGAAATGCAGAAGATAGTGGTCATGATGAAAGACGAATTGGAGCAGATCAAGGAGCAGGTGCTCAATGTTCTTTAAATTTCAATGAGAATATAATGGAGAAAGGAAAGATAATAGTGCTTTCGGCTCCCAGCGGAACCGGTAAGTCTTCAATAATCAAACGCCTGCTTGACTATCCGGAGCTACATCTCGGATTCTCCGTATCAGCGACTTCCCGGGCTCCACGCGGAGCGGAGCAGCACGGAGTGGAGTACTATTTCATATCGCATGAAGAATTCAAGCAGAAAGCTGATGCGGGAGACTTCGTAGAGTGGGAGGAGGTGTATCCCGGAACGTGCTATGGCACGCTCAAGAGCGAAGTGAAACGGGTGACAGACGACGGGCGAAACCTCATAATGGACATAGACGTGAAGGGAGGTCTTAATGTGAAGAAATGCTACGGCGACCAGGCCCTGACCATATTCATACTTCCCCCGAGCAAGGAAGAACTTGAAAAGCGACTCCGCGGACGTGGTACGGATGCTGAGGATGTGATCCGCAAGCGTCTTGACAAGGCCGACTATGAGCTGAGCTTCGCTCCTCAATTCGATGTCAGGGTTGTCAACGACAATCTTGACCGCGCTGTGGAGGAAGTGCGAGCTTTGATAATGCATAATTCATAATGCATAATTTGCTACGCAATACTTGTCCGGCCCATTGGTCTCCATCTCATTGAAAACGGAACATTAATAAAAAAGCATCGCTTTCGCGATGCTTTTTTATATTTAATTTCGTCTTTAGTCTTTCTGGGCGTAGTAGCTCTTTCCTGCTCCATAGTGGCCATAGCTGCCAGTGCTGTCGGTGCCGTTGAGAAGGAGACACATATTGTGGTATTCCTTACTGCGATAGACCTGTTCAAGCTCCGAGAGAAGACCTCTCTCGAAGAGACCCGCACGAAGCACGAATATGGTATTGGTGCAGACCGTACTGAAGATTCGTCCGTCGGCGATCATCTGAATCGGGGGACAGTCTATGAAGATCACGTCATATTCATCACGAAGCTGCTCAATCATCTGGGCAAGACGTCCGTTTTCAAGAAGCTCTGTCGGATTTGGTGGAGTCTTGCCACCCGGAAGCACATCAAGATTCTCATTGAGCTTGCCTCTGACTATGGCCTGCGATACAGTCACCTTCCCGAGCAGACACTGAGCGAGACCTGCATCCGGATTACCGATATAGACTGACGAAGAGTTGCGTCGCATGTCTCCGTCGATGACCAGAACCTTTTTACCGCGGATCGCAAGCGACATCGCGAGATTGATGGCAATGAAGCTTTTGCCGGACCCGGGATTGAAACTCGTCAGCATCACCACAGGACATTTCCCTTCGCCGTCAATCATGAAGTTGAGATTCGTACGGACTACCCTGTAAGCCTCGTTGACGACATTACGATTGCCCTGACTGATGACCACCATATGGTCTTTATCATCATATTTTCTGGTATTGACCTTAGGAATCTCTCCAAGGAACGGAATCGACAGGCCTTTGAGGTCGTTTTTGTCGCGCACTTTGGTATTGGAGACCTCACGGACGTAGATAGTGCCGACGGGTAATATGAGGCCAAGAATGAACGCTATCATTAGAGTAGTGCCGGTCTTAGGAGAAGTCGGCTCGCTATCGCCGTTAGGACGAGCGATGATACGCGTATTATAAGGAGTGAAGGCCTGATTGAGCTGATTCTCCTCTTTTTTCTGCAACAGATAAAGATACAGGGACTCCTTCACCTTCTGCTGGCGCTCCACGCTAAGCAGATAGCGGGCCTGCTCCGGATTGGAAGCGAGGTTTTTCTCAAACGAAAGCTTTTCCTTGTTTAATGAGGCTATCTCTTGGGATATGACCCTTATCTGATTGTCGACGGAAGCGAGAATGGCGTTACGTGAATCCTCAATCTGAGAGTCGATGGACTGCACAAGAGGATTATCCTCGGAAGATGCGTTGACCATTGCATTGCGGTTCTGCACCATAGTATTGTGCGACGTTATCTGCGCATCGAGCACCTGATTCTGCATTCCGAGATTGGATGGATAAGTCTTCCCGGGATTGGTATTCTTCTCTATGAAATCCTTCAGATAACGAGCCAGCTGAAGGTTGTTGTTGAGGGTGATAAGCGCAGATCTGGCATTCTGCTCTTCGTTGAGGCTGATCGTGGCGGAGGCGACCAGGTCAGGAATCTGATTTTCCGACTTGAAGTCTGATATATCCGAATCCACATCTGTAAGTTCCTTTGAGAGGGAAGAGAGGCGTTCATCGATAAAGTCGGATGAAGCGAGCGCGACTTCATTCTTGCTCAGGATCCAATTTTCGTTGTATACCTGTATTATAGTATTAAGAACGTCTTCGGCCCGACGCGGGGAACCATCCATCACTGCGAGGTCGACTACCGAAGCTTCCTTGCGCAGCTCGTTGACGGAGAGCTTTGTGAGCCAGTTTTTCACCGCACCCTTCATTGACGAACGCGCTACCCCTATTGTATAACCCGGATCATCGTCTTCCTCCTTGTCCTCGCCGAAGAAAGGAGTTTTCTCGATCTTTATCTTACCGAGAGGAGTCATCACAGACTGGCCGAACTTAATCGGCGACTTCTGGTCAAAATCGACCTTCTCATTCTTAACCTTGAAATTTTTGAGAAAGATCTGCTCATTCTCATCAATCTTGATCTTAAAAGATCCTCCGATGCCATCAGATAGAGTCTCAAAGGTGACGTTGATCGGAAGATTCGAACCATAAAGCACCGTGTTGCGAAGACCTTTCCTCATAAGATATGAAGTCTGTAGGCCGAGGCGTTCTATCACCTGCTGCATGAGGTCGGGGGATTCGAAATACGCCATCTCATTGTATAGATTGTTAGTAGCGTTGCCGATTCCGAGGTCGGAAAACATAGCTAATGCAGATGAAGAACCGCTTTCGCCGTCTTCCTTTATCTCGACCTGAGCCGAACGAGTGTAGCTAAAAGGTTTCCAGGCCAGATACAGTACGGCGAGCCCGAGGCACACCATAAGAGAAAGTATTATCCATCTCCATTGCCGAAGAATGGCGTTTACAAGCTCTTTTGGAGTGAGCTTCTGCTCTCCGAGGCGCACGGCCTTAGATGTCTTATCGATGTTGGGTTCCATATATACTTATACTAACTTGTAGAATAACGGAAAAAAGAGCCTCCTAAGTATGCAGTGTCGCTGGGGAGGCCAAAGATTTTACAAAATTAGTAAAAAAAAATGAAATGTCAAAGTTTTGCGTTCTGCGTAGTTCGTAGTGCGTGGATGTTCATGTCAGACCACCGGACCGTGAGGAAAGATAGTCGTTGAGGATTATCGTGGCGGCTATTTCGTCTACCAGTTCCTTGTCGCGGCGCGCCATGCGTCGGAGTCCTCCGTCGAGCATGGCCCGATGCGCGAGAGTCGACGTAAAGCGTTCGTCATATCGTTCCAGAGGCATATCCGGCATCTCACGCCGGAGATGCTTCAGAAATGGGTCGATATACCTGGAACTCTCCGAGGGAGTTCCATCCAACTGACGCGGAAGCCCGACTATAATCTTGTCAACAGTCTCCTTATTACAGTATTCCTTTAGAAAGGCCATGAGGTCGCAGGCCCTTACGGTAGCGAGGCCGTTGGCGCAGATGCGCAAAGAATCGGTGACGGCAATGCCACACCGCTTGCGTCCATAATCTATAGCGAGTAGTCGTCCCAATTTACGTTGTACGTTTTACGTTGTACGTTTTATGTTATAAGCTATACTAAAAAAACACACCTCCGGACATTTATGTCCGGGGGTGTGGGAGTCTAAATCTGGGTTTTCAATAACATATTGTCTTTTACTTCTTATTGGCGAAGAAACGCTGGTAGAGGCCATAGAAGCCCTGACCATGGCGAGCCTCGTCCTTTGCCATTTCATGCACGGTGTCGTGGATGGCGTCGAGGTTGGCTGCCTTTGCGTTCTTGGCGATGCGCATCTTGTCTTCGTTGGCGCCTGCTTCAGCGTGCATACGCTTCTCAAGGTTGGTCTTGGTGTCCCATACCATATCGCCGAGGAGCTCAGCGAACTTAGCAGCGTGCTCAGCTTCTTCGAAAGCGTAGCGCTTGAAGGCGTCGGCAACTTCGGGATAACCCTCGCGGTCTGCCTGACGGGACATAGCGAGATACATACCGACTTCGGTACATTCGCCCATGAAGTGGTTGTTGAGGTCTTTCTTCATCTCGTCGTCTACATCCTTAGCGACTCCGATTTCATGCTCGGTGACGAACTTCAGGAGCTGAGCCTGGTCAAGTTCTTTGAATTTTGATGCGGGTGCGCCACACTGGGGGCATTTTTCGGGAGCGTTTTCGCCTTCTGCCACATAACCGCAGATGGTGCATATCCATTCTTTAGCCATATTGATTTCTTTCTTTTTTTAGATTTAACTTATTTATAAATTCGCCTCCACCTTGTGTAGGCAAAAGAAAAACAAAGGAAGATGACGGATGGTTCAAAAAATATTGATATTTTTTTGAGGATAACAACCGAGTCCATGCAGACGTGCATACAAGCCAGTTCCTGATTGCATGGTACTCTTGCTGACGCACGAGCCGTGCGTCCCTACTTTTTAAGGGCATAGAAGGCAATGGCGGAGGCAGCGGCGACATTCAGGGAATCCACGCCGTGATGCATCGGAATCTTCACCACATAGTCGGCTGAGTCGATGGTCTCGATAGGCAAGCCCTCCCCTTCCGTGCCCATAACTATGGCGAGCTTCGGTTCTGCCTTAAGCACCGGGTCGGATATATCTACTGAATTATGACGCAGTGCCATCGCAACTGTCTTGAAACCATTGTCTTTCAACTGCCCGAGGCCACCGTCAAGTCGCGTCCAGGGAATAAGGAATACCGAACCCATCGAAACGCGTACGGCACGGCGGTTGAGGGGATCGCAGGCAGTGGGACCCATTAAAACCGCATCCATGCCGAGTGCGGCCGCCGATCGGAAAATAGACCCGATGTTGGTGGTGTCGCTGACATCATCGATCACCACTACCCTGCCCGACCTCGCGCACAGCTCCTCCACGGAAGGCAGCTGCGGACGACGCATAGCGCAGAGCACACCACGCGTGAGCGTATATCCTGTTATGGAAGCAAGAACCTCTCTGCTCCCCGTATAGACCGGAATGTCGGGAATCCCGGCTATTATGTCGGCGGCATCGCCGGATATGTGGCGTCGTTCGCAAAGGAGCGCCACCGGCTTCATGCCGGCCTCAAGCGCGACGCGGATCACCTTGGGGCTCTCCGCGATGAAAAGTGCATCCTCCGGGCAAAGAGAATTGCGAAGCTGAGCCTCTGTCAGCTTCGCAAATACCTTTATTCTTGGATCATCTACCGATGTAATCTCTATGGGAGTCATCTCGGGATCAGATCAAATGAGCTTCTTATAACGTATACGGTGGGGAGTCTCGGCGTCAACGCCGTCGCGCTTCTTGCGGAACTCCTCGTAGTCAGAATAGCCACCTTCATAGAAGGTTATCTTCGAATCTCCTTCAAACGCAAGGATATGGGTGGCGATACGGTCGAGAAACCAACGGTCGTGGCTGATCACTACGGCACATCCGGCAAAATTCTCAAGACCTTCCTCAAGGGCTCGCAGGGTATTCACGTCTATATCGTTGGTAGGCTCGTCGAGCAGAAGCACGTTGCCTTCCTCCTTGAGAGCCATGGCCAGATGCAGACGGTTGCGCTCACCGCCGGAGAGAACTCCGATTTTCTTCTCCTGGTCGGCACCCGTGAAATTGAACTTCGAAAGATAAGCGCGGGCGTTCATGTCGCGTCCACCCATGCGGAAGGATTCCACACCCTGCGAAATCACTTCATACACGCTCTTCTCGGGATCAAGATCCTTGTGCGACTGGTCGACATAGGCAATCTTCACAGTCTCCCCTACTTCGAAGTCGCCGCCGTCCTGCTTCTCAAGCCCCATTATAAGGCGGAACAGAGTTGTCTTTCCGGCTCCGTTGGGACCGATAACGCCGACGATACCGTTGGGAGGAAGCATGAAATTGAGGTCGTCGAAGAGGTTTTTCTCTCCGAAAGCCTTGGCCACATGGTTGGCGAGGATGACTTTGTTGCCGAGACGGGGACCGTTGGGGATGAAGATCTCAAGTTTCTCTTCGCGCTGCTTCTGGTCTTCGTTGAGCAGTCGGTCGTAGCTTGCCAGACGCGCTTTTCCTTTTGCCTGACGGGCCTTAGGAGCCATTCTCACCCATTCAAGCTCACGCTCGAGGGTCTTGCGGCGCTTGCTGGCCTGCTTCTCTTCCTGAGCCATTCGCTTTGTCTTCTGGTCGAGCCATGATGAATAGTTGCCCTTCCAGGGAATTCCTTCGCCTCTGTCAAGCTCAAGAATCCAACCTGCCACATGATCAAGGAAGTATCGGTCGTGCGTCACGGCGATGACAGTACCGGGATACTGCTGGAGGTGCTGCTCAAGCCAGTCGATGGATTCGGCGTCAAGGTGGTTGGTAGGCTCGTCAAGTAGCAGCACGTCCGGCTGCTGGAGCAGCAGACGGCATAGGGCCACACGGCGGCGTTCACCTCCTGAAAGCTGGCTGACGGGCTGGTCGTCGGGCGGACAGCGCAGAGCGTCCATAGCTCGCTCAAGCTTGTTATCGATATTCCAAGCGTCGGCCGCGTCGAGTTTATCCTGAAGCTGTGCCTGACGCTCCATGAGTTTGTCCATCTTCTCCGGGTCTTCAAGCACTTCAGGATCGCAGAAGGCATTGTTGACCTCCTCGTATTCGGCGAGAAGATCCATGATGGGCTTCACACCTTCCTCCACTACCTGACGTACGGTCTTGTCCGGATCAAGTTTCGGATCCTGCTCGAGATATCCTACGGAATAACCGGGTGAGAACACTACCTCACCCTGATAGTTCTTATCGATTCCGGCGATGATCTTCATAAGCGTAGACTTACCGCTGCCGTTTAGGCCGATGATGCCGATCTTCGCTCCGTAGAAGAAAGACAGATATATGTTTTTAAGTATCTGACGTTGAGGGGGAATGACTTTGGAGACTCCCACCATCGAGAAAATTATCTTTTTGTCGTCTGCCATAGTTCTTTTAATTCATAATGCATAATTCATAATGCATAATTTATCATTCATAATTAATCATTCATAATTAATCATTTATCATTATTTTGCGGCTGATTTGGTGCGGTAGTCGCAACGCACCTTGCCCTTCGCAATGTTGCCGAGCTTCGAGCGTACCAGCTGCTTGCGTATCGGAGAGATATGGTCGGTATATACCTGACCTTCAAGATGGTCGTATTCATGCTGGATGATACGGCTTAGGAAACCTGTGAATTCCTTCTCATGCTCTACGAAGTCTTCGTCGAGCCAGTTGAGCCTGACGTGCTCCACACGCTTGACGTTTTCGGAAAGACCCGGAATGGACAGACATCCCTCCGCACGGCTGACCGGCTCCATATCTTCGATGACGTCGAGTTCTGGATTGATCAATACCATTTTGGAATCCTTGCATTCAGGGAAGTCTTCGGCGAGCACACTGCCGTCGAGCACTATAAGCCGGATCGAACGTCCGATCTGGGGAGCGGCCAGTCCGACACCTTCGGAATTATACATTGTCTCCCACATGTCGGCGATCAGTTTCTTGAGATCGGGATATTCGGGAGTGATTTCTTCGGTCTCCGCCCGAAGCACGGGATGACCGTAAAGATAGATGGGTAGTAGCATATATCGTTTTGAGTTTTGAGTTTTAAGTTTTTAAGCTGTCAGCTTTCAGTTGTTAGCTTTTTGATTTTTGTATGGGGGTCACCCGCAACCCGGTCAAGACTGAGGGGCGGGTCAGGAATTGCGGTAGAATTTGGGAGAGACACCTACATTCTTCTTGAAGTATTTTCCAAAGAAAGACTGCGTCGGGAAATTGAGGTTGTCACTTATCTGCTGCACTGTCAGGTTGGTCGACTTCAGCAGGATCTTCGCTTCAAGAATGAGAAACCTCTCAATCCAAGACGCGGCGGAATATCCCGTCTGGGCCTTTACCGTACGCGACAGATGCTTGGGAGTGACACCAAGCTCCTCAGCGTAATACTCGAGGAAGCGCTCTGTCTTGAATTTATCCTTCACGAGCTTTATGAATCGGTCGCTGAGGCGTGCGGCAGAATCGGGCGAGGAGTCAAGGAGTTCATAACACCGATATGCATACCGGTAATAGAACGCGATGATGGCGTGCTGAAGAGCCTTCTGCAACTGAGGATTCTTCGAGTCGGAGGAGACCAGATGCAGTGAGTCATAAAGACTCTCGAATTTCGGGACAATGTCTACGGGTATCTTCGCCACCGGGTGGCGAGCCATAGCGCTTAGATTCTGCATGTCATTGATATGAAGAAAAATATCCTCTACAAAGAATTTTGACATGACTATGAATGAAGCCGAGAAGTCGGAAGAGAGTTCGAGGAGCTGAAGAGTCTCGCCATTGCGTATATTCACAATGGCCGGACCCTGAAAGTCGTAGACGATGAGGTTGTTGCTGAATTTAAAATGCCCGCTTCTGACGAAAATCGAGATTGTGGCGGTGAGTTTGACCGGCTCGGTGAACGCAGGAAGCATAGCGGCCGTGATATTGTCGAATATCCAGAAATCCTTCCCGAGTATCTCATCGACATTCATCGGCAGGCCAACGTATCCATAGTCGAGTTTGCTGCTGTCGTCTTTCATATCATCATTGTTTTTTCATTTTGTCAGCCACTATCAATCCAAATAGCACGAGGGCACACCCCACATATCCGAAGGGATATATGGTCTCGCCAAGCATCAGGCATCCCGCGATCATCGTCACCGGAGGCTGGATGTAGAGATAGTTGTTTGTGGCAAGCGGACCGATGATTTTCATAGATTCGTTCCAGAGCAGATAAGCCATCGAAGAGCACATGACCGCGAGAAAGATGAGATTGAGGAGATATTGCGGTTGCGAGAGATCGAAAAGCACCTGAAGATGAAGCGGCTCCTTCTGAATCCAGAGAAGGGGAAGAGAAGTGATCAGACCGTAGAAAAAGAGCTTGCGTGTAAGGAAGAGGGTATTATAGAGAGGAATCAGACGCTTGATCGCTATGGAGTATACGGCCCAGGAAAGTGCGCAGGATATGGCGAGTATATCGCCGATGGGATGTATCTCCATTCCGAGTCCCTTGCTTATGGGTTCGCTCATGATGACGAGCGCAACTCCCAGGAAAGCCACCACAGAGCCTATGATCTCCCCCCGCTTCATCCGGGTCTTGTAGATGACGGAAAGCAATATAGCCGTAAATATGGGAGATATCGACGACAGGAGCGAGACGTTGCCGGTGGAAGTGTATATCAACGCATAGTTTTCCATAAGGAAATAAAGAGTTCCTGAACATATGCCGCAGACAGCCATCTGAAGCTCGTCTTTCCATGACTTCGATCGGATTTCCTTGAAAGTGAATGCAAGCATCATCATATAGGCGAGAGTAAACCGATAGACGTATACCTCGACCGGAGTCATCGATGCTCCTTCCATTAGTACTTTGGAGGCAATAAAACTACACCCCCAGCACATGACGGTGATCAGGGCACCGAGGTGTCCTGTAAGTTTACTGTTTTTCCAACTGTTCTTTTTTTCAAGAATCATAAATGATGTCGGGTTTCGCGCGGAGGTAACCGGAAGAGAAAAGTCGCGCCGCGCCATTCACGCTACAAATTTAGTGAAAAATCGGCGAAATCGGAAATATTTTCATAAAATCTCTCGTAATAGAGCGTGGTCACCACGCGTCACACACTGGCTGAGAGTAACTTCTTACGCGCAGCGACGGGCAGGGACTGCCCTTTGTCACTAAAGGCAGCTTGGATTAATATCATATTTTTATGACGTTTTTTATTTATCAGTAATTTAAGTTTCGCAAGCTCAACTTAAGGTTTATAGTTTAAATGGTTATGGGGTTATATCAGACGTTATATAGAGCCCTTCTGAAATAAATATTCAAATTTTTCTTA
>JAIDSM010000220.1 GCA_029061225.1 Muribaculaceae bacterium | reverse complement strand
CAAGGCACTACGCAACTTTTGATGATAATTCATCTTCTCTCGTGCTTGTGTATTTGTGGGACGTTTTACGTTTGACTCGGGATGAGGAGTGGGAATCACGCAGGGGGGACGGAGGCGGTGGGAGGGCGA
This sequence comes from Muribaculaceae bacterium, assembly GCA_029061225.1. Lineage (GTDB taxonomy): Bacteria > Bacteroidota > Bacteroidia > Bacteroidales > Muribaculaceae > Lepagella. The sequence goes on along the minus strand of JAIDSM010000220.1, from coordinate 8,382 downwards.
AGAGGTTGTTTCACCTGCGACAAACCTGCTGCGCAGTCAAGGGAATCACGAGACGCGAGGGAGATGTCAGCCCGGAGAGGTGTGGAATTTTGGGAGGATAATTTGCGGTGTGAAAGATTTTTATTATTTTTGCAGTGTGTTAAGTATCAAACTTTAAATCTGACTATCGTGAAGATCATTAATTATCTCGGGAGTGCCCTCGCTTTCGCTACTTTATGCCTCCCCTACTCTGTCTCCGCTCAAGATTATCCGCAGAAATCGAATCTGCCGACAGTTTATATCGAGACGGAGAACCATAAGCCAATTACCAGTAAGGAAACCTATATAAAGGCAACGTTGCGCTATGTGGATGCCGACGGAGAGAAGTATTACGATGCACTCGGCATTCGTGGCCGAGGCAACTCAACCTGGGGACTTGCGAAGAAACCTTACAGAATCAAATTCGATAAAAAGCAGGAATTCTTAGGTCCCGACCGCGCTAAAGCTAAGAGCTGGACCATGCTCGCAAATTATGCCGACAAAAGCCTTATGCGCAACGCCCTCGCCGCCCACTTAGGGAAGTTTGCAGGTCAACCGTTTACCGCAGCAGCACAATTTGTCGACCTGGTGCTTAACGGCAACTACGTAGGTAACTATCAGATTTCCGATCAAGTGGAAGTCAGGAAAAAACGTGTCGATATCGTAGAACAAGAAGACCCGATGACGGATGACTCCAACATCACGGGAGGATATCTGCTTGAAATCGATGGTTTCGCAGACAGCGAGCCTTGCAAGTTCACGACTACCCGTCGCGTCAAGATTACCGTGAAATCACCGGACGATGAGATAATAGACCCGAGGCAAGTGAATTACATAAAGAACTATATCCAGAGTTTCGAAAACGCATTGTTCAGCGCGGACTTCACCAATCCTGAGACCGGATACCGACAGTATGTGGATGAAAGCACACTTATAAGCTGGTATGTCGCCTCTGAAATGACGGCTAATCCTGACGCATTCTGGAGCACTTATATCTATAAAAACCAGGATGACCCGAAAATCTACTGGGGGCCGCTATGGGATTACGACATCGCTTTCAACAACTGCCGACGAAAAGGCGACATGACACGGCGTATGGTACTCAAGGATGGATATGGAGCCGACCTTACAGGCGTATGGATTCGCAGGATGTGGGAAGATCCATGGTTTGTAAATGCGGTGAATGAAAAATGGAAAGACATGGTCGAGAAAGGGGTGGAACAATATCTACTGGACTTCATAGATGCTAAAGAATCTGAATTGAACGCATCGCAGTCTCTTGACGGTAAGCTATGGCCTATAAACAGGAGGGTCTACGACGAATATGTTCTCTTCTCCTCATACTCAGCTACAGTCGATTTCCTACGCAAATTCGTCAGGGAGCGCGTCAGCTATCTTTCCGAAACTTTCGAGAAAGAGGCAGCCGGAGCCGTACCGACTCCGCCCTTTGAGATAGAGGAAGATTACTACTACCGTATTCATAACGCGAACACTATGAAATGCGCCGACCTTACCGCAGACGGCAAGGCCTTATGTGGCAACACCTACATAGACGGCACAGAAAGCCAGCAATGGAATATTTCAGACCTTGGCAACGGCTACTGCACAATAACCAACCGGGCTACCGGGCTTGCCATCACAGATGCCGCACCTTTAGTCAATGGGAAATATCAGCACAACGAGCAGCTGTCGCTGTCGGATTCCGACAAAGACAATCTACGGCAGCAGTGGCGAATCGTGCCTCTTCCTACAGGGGGCTCTTACATCATAGAGAACCGCGCTACAGGACTGGCATGGAACAACTCCTCCGGAAATTCCAACGACGGCAATCCATGGATATCATGGGATAATGATGCAAACAATCCCAATAAACCAAACCGGCATTGGAGAATAATTCGTGATGAGCTAAAGGATGATTCGGGCGTCGGAGAACTTATGACCAGCACAGATGAGTACATAGTGACTTATTCTCCTTCGGAAGCAATCATAAAGTTTATAAGCGGCGGGGAGACCACGTTGAATGGCACTTATTCAATTACAGGCCTCAACGGAATGACTGTAAGATCAGGACAAATCGAGAGCAGGATCGATATCTCCGGCCTTTCTGCAGGCATGTATGTGTTAGTCTGGGAGTCCGAAGGCCGATACCTATCACGGAAAATTGTAAGGCCGTAATTACCGAAGGAGGGTGCGCGGCGGTTGAAAACCGCCGATCCACAAACCCTTCAATAGACATAAGAGAGACGCATCCTACTTCAAGGGTGCGTCTCTTTTGAATTATCACAAATCGCCTCTCCGAGGCTACTGGCTATTTTCTCTTTTTCCCCAGGCTGAAGCCTGGGGTTTTGATACGATTTCAGCTCTCCGAGCTGAGTCAACGCCAGCCGGGAGCGGACGCACGAGCCGTGCGTCCCTACCTGATTACTTCTGGATGTATTTGCGACCGTTCTTGATGACGAGTCCCTTATAGGAGGAGTCTACGCGGATGCCCATAGGAGTGTAGATAGGAGCATCTTCGTCATCGGCCACTATACCATTTACCGCGTTATAGTCTTCGCCGAAGTAGCCATCGGCATCGGAAACACGGAAGGCGTTAAGCTTTACAGTACCGGAAATCGAGGTGGGAACAATCTTCACGAAACGAGACTCGGGATTGAGTTCGAATTCACCGCTGAAAGGAAGATCCTTCTCTGTGAGCACACGGATAGTGCGCCATGTAGGAGCATCCTTAACGTCGGGATTACGGGTTTCCTGAATCTTAAGGCGTACTGTAGCGCCCTGCTCTGCAGAAGCCTCAAGGAAAATCTTCTTTGCAGTAGCACCGAAATAGGTCATCACCTTGTCGCTGCTTGTGGCTGTGCGGAACGCAACGTGATCGGCTGCTATTTCACCACCATTGTCACCTCCACCTACCTGACACCAGTGAGGATAGTCATTCTGCTGTGTCTGTACGAGTCCGCCTACAGTCTCGAAGGGAGCTGTCACGTTGAAAGGAGCGAAATTCAACGGAAGAGAGGCAGCAGCTTTACCCCAATGGGTCTCTCCGTTAGCTTTGGCAGGTCCAAAATCGCCGGTGTTGATCTTCACGTCGCCGATGAAGCTACGGTTGCCCTCCATGTCGGTGAGCATACCTTCGGCGAAGCTGATGGTATATTCGGAGTTAGCATCGAGAGCATCGTATGCGATATTCAGTTTCTTACCTGAAGCGGCGATTGAGATCTCCTCAAACTGATGGGTGCCCGTTATCACAGCATCGCCATTGTACTTCACATCCTGATTGAATGTAAGCGAGAGAGATCCGTCAGTATAGTCAACATTGTTGACAAGTGAGCCTGCAGTCATGGCCAGTGGTTCCTCGCCACTCTGAGCCACATAACGCTCAATAAGAATGTCGTTGACATTGATCTTCTTGCCGTTGGCATCGAAGCGGAACTTCACAGGACCTGAATTAGTATAGGTAGTCGTAAATTTGTAAACCCTCTTGGAAGCACCCGCCACAAGGTCTGTAGCGGTCTCCTGTCCTCCTGCGATAGTATAGAGCTTAGTTGTCTTCGAAGACTTGTCGGGGTTACCGATATAGAGTGTAACCACACATGGACCCGTCACTTCCGGAGTCTCGATGTAGCCGCCGGCCTTAGTGGTATAGAACTGCACGCAACGATTTGAGGCGCCACGATCATCCTCAGAAGCAGGACCATAGTCTTTAGAAAGGTCATCGGAATTGTTGGCGCCACTCATAGCGATGATACGAAGAGACTCGGCACCTGAACCTATAGTCATGCCATTGAATGTGACCTTTGTATTGGCAGCATTGATGATGTTTGTGTTATCACCTATAGAAGCGTATTTGGCACCGAATTCCTCGGGCTGCGTGTTGAAGTCCGCATAGAAGAGCACACCACCGGCAGATGCAGTGAAGTACCAAACGGGACCTTCCGTAGTGCCGAGAGTGTTTGTAGCGTCCACACGCCAGTAGTATGTCTTGTCAGCCGGAAGATCCTTGCAGGTCCATTCCGTCTTTGTCAGTCCTTCAGCCTTCTTTTCCATAGAAGCCGCATCAGTACCGAGATATAGCGTGTATGTCACATCACCTCCATATGTCTTTGCACCGGCAGTCCAGGTGAAAGTAAGGCCTGCAGCGACACCTTCCCTCGCACCTACAGCAGGGAACGGATCGGAAACGGGATTCGGAGCAGACGGGTCTCCTATCGTCTCGGTTGCCACCACATCGGTATAGTCTGATACTATGCCATCAGCACCGACAGAACGCACGCGCACCCAGTATGAAGTCATAGGCATAAGTCCATTGACAGTTGCAGATGACTGGCCGGCGGGCACATCGGCACCTTTGGTAAAATTCTTGCCGTCGGTCGAAATCTCGATTTCAAAACCATTTTCAACGTTCTTATTGAGATCCCATGAAAGGGAGAGCGATTCCTTCTGCTGAGCAGTAACAGCAAGATTGATCGGCTTCTTGATATAAGGATAAGGAGCATTGATGGTATGTGAATAGGCCTCGATATTGGTATAACCATCGGCATTAATAGCGACAGCATCGGAAGCATCATTAGGATTGAGGCCGTTGGCCATCTCCCATGCGTCAGGAATACCGTCGCCGTCAGTATCCTGAGGCTTTACACCGCCTGATATTACACCGGTGCCCTTGTGGGGAAGCATTCGCTCACTGGAAATACCATTCTTGGTACCACTTGCACCATATGTCAGCAGTTCGTCGATAAGATACTGGTCTACCTCATCATAAGCGGGAAGACTCGGACCGACATTCTTTGTCATCCATTCGAGAGCGTCAGCCGCCGTCATCTTATTTGCAATCTCAGGAATAAGCTGAATCTTCTCGGACGCAGTAGCATTATAGTTTTCGATGTCGGCATTGAGAGCCTCAAGGGAACTGAACCAAGTCGAATATGGAGCAGTACCATCCTGAGCACCCTTCATCTCGTCTACGGTCATCTCATGGCCATTGACAATGCCGTCCATGTTATCATCATAGTAGTTGCCGGCTCCGTAATAGCGGAAAGATTTGATACCGCGCACAAACGGGTCTGTCGCACTGTTCCATGGACCGCGCATGAAATAGTTGTTCTCAATGTCGGCCCAAGAGTCTCCTTCGGAGTCACTCATGATGTAGCATCCACCGTTGCCCCAGTTGTAGACAACATTGTTGACATACTGATTGAGACCCTTAACTTTCGGATTTCGGGTCTTATTCTCGATATAGAGGTTGCGGTAGAGAGTAACACCGCCGATGGTCTGGATAAGGCCACCGCAGGAATGCGACTGGAGACCCTGACCGATGATAGAATTCTGGATAGTGATGTTAGCCGGACGGTTCTGCTTGTTGTCCCAACTTACGGAGAAATTCTCGTCCCTACCCCAGAGTACAGAAAGATGGTCGAATATCATATCTGTTCCGTTAGCCACACCGCAAGCGTCCTTTCCGCTCGTACCGTTAATACCCATACGGAATCTTATGTAACGTACGATAAGATTGTTAGCACCGGAGAACGACACACGTTCGCCGAAGACCTGTACACCCTCACCGGGAGCAGTCTGGCCAAGGATTGTATTATTGCCCTTCACTACAAGGGCACTTTTGATGTTGATTGTTCCTGCGACATCGAACACGATGATTCGGCCGGATTTGCTTACTGCGTCACGGAACGATCCGGGACCGCTGTCATCGAGGTTAGTCACATGATACACCTCAGGTTTTGCAACGGCGCGTGCGCCCTTAGTGAAGCGACCGAAACCTTCCGCGCCGGGGAAAGCGAGAATATCGGTATCGGCAGCCGAGACTCCTGCTGCAAGAGCGAGAGAGCCGAGACACAACGCGAGTCTCTTGAATGATTTCATGATTAGTCAGAAAATATTATGGTTAGATAAAAATAAAAAAGCGCGATATATCACTCACCCCCCTTACTCGGGGAAGGAGGATATATCGCGTCTTATGAATTCAGATACTATTACTTCTGCACGAACTTCTTACCGTTCTTGATGACGAGACCCTTGTAGTTTTCGTCAACCTGAACGCCAAGGAGGTTGAATGCCTTTGCGTCAGCAGCTTCAACAGCTACGCTCTCGACAGCATTTTCACCAGCCTCGCCTTCGATGCGTACATACATGAGATTGAGCTGAGAGTTGTTTGCGCCAACACGGAACACCACGTTCTTTCCAGTTGCATCCATTGTGATTGGATCGAGCTTGTAGTAACGCTTGTTGGCAGGGCTTTCCTTGGAGAGGATAATGGTTTCGCCAGCCTCACCATCGATAATGGGAGTTACTGCTACTTCCAGAAGATTGTCAGGATTAGCGGTGCCACCGGTATTGGTTCCAGCCCAAACGGTGAGAGACACATTGCCAGTCACAGCAGGATACTGGAAATAAGTATCACCACGAGACACCATGCCTTGAGTACCAAGACGTGTGAACTGAACGCCATTCTTTGTTGCCACCCAGTCTTCTTCGGTAGCAGCATTGTAGTCCTTGTCTTCCCAGGCCTCTTCAGAGCCCCAACCGGGCATGAAGATAGTACGTGTCATACCTTTCTCACCCCATGACAGGAACGGATAATTATAGTTCTCCTCCGGCATAGTCTCGAGCTCATCATCAGTTCCGATATAGGGATTGGCGGAAACAGCATAGATGAGACCATCGAGCATCGAAATGCCAACACCAAGATCGGGGAGACCTTTTTCTTCACCTTCCGGAGTGTTGAGCACTGAGATAGCCTGGAGATTAGGCATAGCCTTGCCATACTTATCTACCAAGTCATAGTTGCCATCCCAATAATAGTCGGATGTCGGATCAACAACCTGACCGAGGAAGGGGAATTTAGCGTAGTCGGGTCCGAAACCATAGTCGAACACCTCTGCGTTAGCTGCGCACGCGCACGCGATGGCAGCAGCGAAAAGTAAAGATTTCTTCATAAATAAAACTGTTAATTAGGTTGCGTTTATTTGATTATTATTTTGCTCCGGAGGGAGCCAAGGCTTCCTCCGGAGCCATCATTTCATTGAAGGATCATTCAGTAAGGCCGGTATAACCAGGGTATCCTGGGAGCTGAGTCAGACGAGGATTGTCGACCAGCGGATGACCGGCTGCCTGATTAGCAAACGGACTGAGTTCGGTTTTATTGTGCACGTAGCCGAAATAAAGTCCGAACGGGCCGTCGATCCAGTCGGGATACTTATCCTTGTTTTCAGCAAATCCCGTAGGTTTCTGAGCCACAGTGTTGCCGAGAAGCATCTGGTTGTTTTCGCCACCCATCTTGAAACCACCGGCAATACGTCCGTTCTTATTGTAAGCGTTGTCCCAGGCCAGGAACATATTGGTGACATACCATGTAGCGGTAGCGTCCTTACCATGAGCTGCAGCAATCTTCTTAAGATCCTCTACAAGCTGATCACGCTTTGCACCTGTAGTAGGAATGCTCTTAACGTCAACCACAGCAATCTCCTCCGGATCGGTAAGGTCGATGTAGTCGAGTGTCAGGAATGTAGTGCCGTACTTGTTCTCGTCTTTGGTGAATTTATAAAGACGGAATACGGAAGTATTGGCATACTGTCCCTCGCGCTTCGAGAGGTCCTTGATAGCCTGCTGCGCCTTTTTGACCTCACGGTCGAGAAGATTCATACGGACAAGATCAGTGCGGAGAAGGAACTCATCGGACAGCTCCCACATGCGTTCCTGAAGGATTGCATCCTGGAATGCATCGTAGCCTGCAGGAATCTCCATAGAGCCGATACCTGCACGTTCACGCACCTGCTTAAGAGCATCGCGAGCAGCGGCTGTAGGACCATTGTTAAGATAGTTCTGAGTCTCAGCATACATAAGCAGGACATCGGCGTAACGAAGCATGGGAATATTGACGTTGCGCTTAGCGGCCGCATTAGGCTCAATCTGCCACTGTATGCGGTATTTACCTGAACCAACGGAAGAGAAAGTGGTGCCGGCGTTAGCAATCTCAGCATCGGTAGTAGAGCCGAGGGCACGCGGAGTATAATTGCAGCAAGTCACGTCGCGGCGCGTATCAGCCGGATCGAAAGAGAGATAATAGGTAGGAAGCTTGGCCTGAAGGGCACGGCGCTGACCATAAACCGAGAACTGGCTGCCGCCAGGCTGACCGACATAAACGCCGAGAGTAGTATTGCCTACATTCTCACCAAGACGTGCGATACTCCACATCATCTCCTTAGACACCTCTCCAAACTGACGCTGGCAGAAATTATAGAAGAGTTTCTGGAAGCCCGACATATTGTTGTCGCCCTGAACGAGAGAATTCTCGTTGCGGCTGATTACCGATTCAAGAGCTTTGTCAGCGATAGTGTAGATCTCACGTATACG
>JAIDSM010000022.1 GCA_029061225.1 Muribaculaceae bacterium | reverse complement strand
TACTGACGCTTCCAGAATCATACTTTCCCCGACTTTCAGCTGAGCCGATGCTGTATTCAAAACGATGCTCTCGGCAGGAGTTGGAACTACAAAAATCTTACACTCGGCACTTACGTCTTCACATCTCGCAGTTATCACCGTCTCGCCTAAACTTACAGCTGTAACTTTCCCTGTTGCATCCACAGTTGCGATTGATTCATCAGCAGTTGTCCATGAAACTGTTTTATCGGAGGTGTTTTCTGGCAATACGGTTGCCTCTAATTGAAATATGTTACCTACACATAACTGAACAGATTCCTTAGAAATACTGATATCCTTTGGATGAATAATGCATTCCACGACAACAGATGTATCCGGGAGTTTAATATCCTTATCATCATCTGTGATACATAAGAGTTTGCTTAGTCTCACTATTCCGCCTTCAAAAGAATCAGTAGCCTTTAACCTTACGTCAAAGATTGAGCCGCTGTTTCCTTTGATTGCCCTGTGTTCAGAAGAAAATGCACCTAAACGTAAAAGATTGTGTTCATTTAGATTGCTTATCAGACTATAGCTTTCGTCAAAACGCTTGGAAAGACTGACATCCGGATTACCGTTTACCATCATTACATCGAGTCCTTGCGGTAATATGATATCTGCCTGAAATCCGTAGAATGTCGTTTCATTATCAAGATTTATCGAGAGCGTAAAACTTTGTCCGGGCGATACGACAACCGGATTCTCTCTTATGCTGATCAAATCCTCTGCTAATACTGAGGTAATGTTCATCGACATAGCCAACATCAAGGCACTAAGTACTCTAAAAGTTATCTTATCCATATTGCTATGCTTTTTACTTAACCATTATCTTTTCAGAAACACTCCCGACTTTTACTATGAAAACTCCCGATGGCAATTCAATTCTTTCCAAATCAGAAGCAGACTCAATGGTAGTTATTCTTCTCCCATCAATTGCAGAGACGATGATTTTTTTAGCTGCTGCATTTCTTATCTCTATGGAATTGTGGTTAGAATTTATTTCAATATTTTTTTCATTCCCTATTCCAACCAAGCCGATATTGCCGCTCGTCTCTCCATTCGCGATGAGATAATAGTCATGAGCGTCAGCATCCGAAGCGATTACGTTCCGTAGAGTCACATTCCCTGATTTAGCGGAATCGCGAAGAACAATCTCCAGGATTGGATCACAGGATTCGGCAAATGCTCGGTTGTTAATATCGAATATTATGACTCTTATGGTATTGTCATCTATCCGTCTCATGGAAAGTTTATGTGTCTTCTCTAATTGTTTCCCGATTCTGATGTTATCCATCGCAATATCTTCAAGCAATATTACGTCAGCCTGCAAAGCAACATACTTCGCAGGATTTTCCATTGAAAGATATAACGAACCTGGTCCTCCTGCTATTCCGTTAGCAGAGCATATCTGAATACAATCAGAGTCAAAATACTCTACGCTATGATTGATTCTTTTGCATTCTGACATGCTTTGTGCAGGCAGATTAAGAATCATAGATACCGTAGCGGACGCGTCTGCGAAAGACAGGTCGCCGTCATTATTGACATCGGAGGCAGTATAATGAATTTTCTCGACCTCCTTCCCGACAACATAATTGGCAATATTGACTGCATCCGCGATATTTATAGCTCCGTTGCCGTTGGAATCACCTAATTCAGGAGACATATCAGGAATCACACCTGATATACCTGTGCTGTGAGCATTGAGGATTTCGCCAGTGTTTTTGTCAATCAGAAGACTTATCACTTTTAGGTTTTCGCAGTTCTGGATATAATCCGGAATTTTCATTAAGTAATTGGTATCGTACACTTCATCCTTCAATATATCCGTTGGAAACAGACCTTCCACACCTTTATAAGTATGGATAGTCCGTGCCACATCGCTGAATTCGTAAGAGACCTCCCTACCTTGATGTGTCCACCAGTTCATATAATCATTTGGATTGTCTGCTGCACTCGGTCGGGAATAGTTATTCTTCTGGATATAGGGTCCGACATTATCTTCTACAAGAACATAAGCTATATTGTAACTGTCGTTCTCATTATGATTCATACTGAATGCAGTTTTTGTTACAATCTTAATTCTTCCCTCTTCTGTATATGCGGCCTCCGATTTTACCAATGCCTCTCCTGAAGACTTTTGGTTCCTGACATCATTTATGGACATAAAGCCATATTGCCATTTAGTCCTGTTAACATTGGCGAAACTGGTAGGTGTGGCAACTTTAAGGAATTCGTCGTATGAACCGTCCTTGACCTTCATTTCATCACATTTATGGATGGATATCGATAAATAGTCATCACCACAATTCTTCTTCATGTATTCTTTAGTGGCGATTCCAAGAGTGCAACTGCCATCCTGATTATCCGTATATTCTTCCATAACTGTCACTCTAGGATAATGATCAAAGTCAGTCGGCAACAATTTTAGCGAACTCTTACTATTGCTATGTAATGCATCCGGTTTTCCGTCAATCTCTTTCAAATCAATTTCTAATACGTGCGTGTTGAAGCGGAGATCTCGAGGAAGTACTTCAACGACTTTTTCGTGATTGGCAGGTAGGAGAGTTGGGATGTGAACTGTTTCATTTGTTTTCCCGTCATAACATAGTTCTAACGCCGCATTCTTTGCAAGACGCGGAGACCTGTTCCGGATTTTCATTGTTATCTTTCCTTCTTCAGTCAAGGGTTTGACTTTATTCGCCTCATATTCCGCACTTAATATGGCTATATCGGAAGGAAGATTGTCTCCTTGAATAATAGCTCTTATGGGCATAGGATAGTTGAGGTCATCTTCATCGCTGTTGTGTAGCCATATTCCAGGAGTTTCCATTGAATGATCTGTTCCCATAGCCCTATACCAGAAGCCGCCGGCTTTAATATCATAATTGGCCCAGTTCATCTGGATTCTTCCTTGTCTTCCTACACCAACAAAGATATCTTTGTCAGAAATTTCATAAGGTTCGTCCAACAATACTCTTGTCCAGGATCCTCTTACTGCTGTCGTGGCCTGTTTAATAACGTACTCTTTATCATTTTCAGTAAGAAATACATAATCTGGATTTTTTGTTACATTATCTTTCAATTCCGCTTTTGTCGTAAAATACTCTATAGCTATTATCTTATTACCTATATATTTTACTGTTTCTTCAGAAGGAATTTTCATTGCCAATTCAACATCATTATCTCCTGAATAAGCCAATATTCCATCATCGCAGTTCTCATCATTTCCAATATAATCCCATTTTACATGTTCTTCTATTTCTTTAAGATCGTCCACTATATTCAAGTCCTTCCAACCACACGCAGAGTAAGTTTCTTTCATACCGCGTGGGACATGAACCCTTAGTTTGGTATTATCTGTCAGCTTTTCTAATTCAAGAATTGGAGGTTCATCACCTTCGAAATAAATATCGGAGAGAGCCGGAAGTAAATGTATTGACCATACCAGCTCGTTTGCATTCTGTAGAATTGTGATAGGATGAATATTTTGGAAAGAAAGTTCGATCAAAGAGGGACAATTGCCTAAAGGGCGGATTACTCGGCAAGAAGATGGATAACTGATTTTTTCCAGTTTAGGACAGTTTTCTATTTTCTCTACCTCCAATACCCCTTCTCTGAATTCAATTCTTTTCAGATTGGGACAATCTGATACAGTCAAGGATATAGGAGAAGAAATGGAAGTAACTCCCGAATTTGATTTAAAGGGGGTTCCCTCTTCTCCGAAAACTTCGAAATGGAATGTTTCATAATCTACGTAATCAGGGATAAAAACATCTCCTGAGTACTCTGATTGGTTAAGTGGTGTCAATATGTAGGCGCGCAAGATATCGTATTCTGAAACAAGACGATATCTAATACCATCTATAGTTTGAGTTCCGAATTCAATTTTCTCTATGCCATCTTCTCCTTTTCTTACTGTTTGTAGACTTAGTTCGTTTTCACCTACCTTCACATCTATGTATCTTGCATGACTCTTCGAATCAGGCAGCCATTTATCCGAATTATTAGTTCGATTGACAGCGATTAATCGATAATCTCCAACCGGTATGTCGGCTGTGATATAGATATCATCAGTCATTTTTATTTCAGTGTCGGTAGTGTAAAATTCAAAACTATCATCAGCAAGGATTTTTACAATTCCATTTTCATTTGATAAGGCAAAAGCAATTTGAATTTCAGCGTTGCTTGAGAGATCACTAGCAAGTATCGCTGAAACATCTACACGAGGAAAAGACAAATATTTGTTTGACCTTTCAAGATGAGTCTGATTGCAACTAAAATTTTGAACAACTATTTTACTGATCGAAGAGTCTTCTACACTGACGGGTGGACAAACATATGATGCCATCTGCTGATATGAAGAGAATGACCTGTTAGATGATGGATTTAATTGATCGATTGTAAAATATCCGTCATAACTTCCTTCCCAGCCCCAGTTTACATGGTACATTCCGTTCTCATAACCATCAATAATAAACGCATGCCCACCCGATGTCATATCTGTTCCAAAATAAAGTATTGGAAGGCCTTTATATAGTTGATCGTAAAGCAAATCAGTCCATTCTTGATTAGAATAATTCTTCCTTTCTTCATATAAAGCACTTCTGCCAAAATGAAAAATATCAGTCATTACATGTGGAATTCTACTACCTGAAGAAGCTGATTCTTGAGGAGTGTAATTCATATTGAGAGCCTGCCCACAATAAAGCATCAGATCGGCAATTTCATTATCATCCATATTATCCCATGAGAACTGTCTGGCTGGAAGTTCATCCATCTCTATCTTATTTAGAAATGTCGTATAACCGTCAACCTTTGTTGTTTCAAACTGTGGCCATTTGTGATAGTTTATTACCTGAGCTGTAGCCGTCGCTACACACCCGGTCACGCATTGTTTACCGTTAACTACAGGACAACTATTGTTGTAAGGCGATCCTTGGCCCCATTGTGTGCTTATTAATGGAGCAATATCGGATTTTTCATTGACACCATTTTCCTCTATGGTTTTAGCCGGACTTATGGCATCGCCATCTTTGAAGGAACCTATTGCGGCATCGTACCCATCAAGAAGCCAGCGCATATTGCTCGGTACAGTTTCCGGATTGAAAGAACCGTTATCAGAATAACCAAGTATGGAACGAGTTCGGTCATCACCGGAAACGATGACGAATCCTTCTTCTTCACCTATATTGAAGACATAATAGTTTGGGGATGTCTGATTTCCGTTTACTTTTTTCAGACCTATGGGAGATTCTGACTTTTTTAAGGCTTTGCCTTTCGTAAATTCCTGAGCCTTTTGCAAAGCTGTTTCTTCAGAAATTCTAACCGCTAAAGTTTGGACTGCAGATGCAAGACAGATAGTAAGCGTGATTAAGAGTCTCATGATTTTATGGTGGTTGTTCTTACTCATTTATAAATTTTGTGATATTTTGTTCATTTTTGCAAAGTTATATATTTTTTTGCAAAAGAGCAAAATATTCTTACGAAATAAATGAGTTGCAAAGACATTCTTAATCTTTGCTATCCGAAACAACCATACGTTCCCTTATAGTAGACATGAAACCCTGTATGTCAGCCGGATTGAAATATACCGGGAACACACTCTTTATCCAGGCGCGGTTGAAAGTGATCAGTACTCCTTCCGGTGGATATAATTCCTCGCCTTTGGTATTCAGTACCATCGGGAATGTCGCGTATTTCCTTTCAGCGTCTTTCAAAGAAGATTCTTCTATTGATCTTATCTCATTAATCGGATATCTAACCTCTTTCCTTCCATTAAACACACATTTCAGTATGCCATCGGAAATGATCTCAAGATAGCTTCCATTTGCCAATTTTCTTAAAGATATCATACCGATAACTGACATGAGAACTATAATAACGATATAGGAAAAGGAAAGCCATAAGCTTAATCTAAAATTAACGGCATTCCATGAAGCATAACCAAGGACAGCCATAATGACCATAGTGAAAATCATTATAGTTAAGGAGTAGTTTTTCATTGCATTCTTTGAAAATGCACAATCAAACCTCAGATTCTCATTTCCATATTCCATATATCAACTTTTAAAGAGTTGCTATACATTCTCAATTCTCCATTCTCAATTAATTCAGAATGTGCAAGGAAGAGTCAGAAGTTGATAGTATAGTGTGCGCGCCATGCGCTGATGGCCGAAATTGTTCGGATGAAGCCGGTCTGTTTCTGCATTGTTGAAATACTGCGCGTGTCCGTCATGGAGTGGGTATAGACCGCATAGGGAATTGAGGTCGATCACCGGAACTGACCAGATCTTACCGGCCTCGATCACAGATTCTACATATGCGTCAAGGTATTCTCCGCAACGGTTTGCATAATCCTCCGGCACCTGCCAGTTCTTCTCATTAGCATAGAAGCCGCTCCTATGGATGGGGGTAAGCAGGACAATCTGTTTTGTAGGATATGTTCTTTTCAAGGAATCAAGAGCTATGTTGATACGTCCTCTATAAGTATCCTTGTCCATGCATACGGTTCTACGCATGCGGGCTTCGGATCTTTTTTCATAGCGGTGTCCGTATATCACTTCCTCCTTCTTTTCATCATACCATCGGCCAATTGGAACTGCATTGTTATAGTCGTTAGTTCCTATGAAGATGAGGATGGCATCGAAATCGTCGCCATGTTCCTCCTTCAATTGATTTGTCTGGCGTGGGATGTCGTTCCATTCCCTGCCGCTTACAGCATACACGTAAGGCGTGATGCCGAGCCACTGCTTAAGATAGCTCCAGTACTTTGTGTCTGCTGCCTTATTGCGTGGATCCGTTATTGAGTCGCCGAAGTAGGCTACAGTCTTTCCCTCCCAAGGATGCACAAGGTATTCGGCATTAACTGCAACTGCCGCTAAAATGAAGAGGATAAGTGCAGATATTTTCGTTTTCATGCTGTCAGATTTTTTGTCTACAAAATTAGCAAAAATCCATCTCTTCTCCAAATAATTCCTCTTCTTTCTATTCCAGAATTACTCACATTAATTAAATTCCCTATGCACAGCTGGTTTATCGTAGCTGAGATTCCCAATTCGCTCTTATCGTAGGTCTGATTCTTAATGGCATAATCCGCTTTCCGGCCGAACTGCATAGACCACTGTAGCATTACCCTGAGTTATTTGCAATATTGAGCTGCTTCATGCCGTTATCATTATGATGAAATCGATACTTTTTACATCTATTCTCATTGTCGCTCCTGTCGCTTTGCCTGCGCAGCCTATAATCTCCACTCCCGACTCCATTGTGGAGTGGGAATTGGAGGAGTTTACTGTGGAGAAAAAGCGGGCGGGAAACCTCAAGCTGTCTGGGCCGGAAAATGCTTTCAAGATAAATCAGACTGAGCTTTTCCGCGCCGCATGCTGTAACCTTGGGGAAAGTTTCACAACCAATCCATCCGTCGATGTCAACTATTCCGATCCGGGAACTGGTGCCAAGCAGATAAAACTTCTCGGTCTGTCAGGAAGCTATGTTCAACTTCTTGCCGAGAACATGCCCGATTTCCGTGGGGCAGCCCGTCCTTATGCGCTTCGTTACGTCCCTGGACCATGGATGAAAAGTATAAGCGTCTCGAAGGGTTCCGCTTCAGTAAAGAACGGTTTCGAGTCCATGTCCGGTCAGATAGACGTTGAATACCTTAAGCCGGATGACCCTGCCGGAGTGGCAGTAAACGCTTATTTCGATTCCGACCTGAAGGTGGAAGCAAACGTTGATGCCAATACGAAACTGACTCCGAAACTCGCAACAGAATTCCTCGCTCACTATGAAGACCGCTTCATGAGCCATGACGGAAACGATGATGGGTTCGCCGATATGCCGGATATCCGCCAGATTAACCTATTCAACAGATGGAAATACGTAGGTAAGAAATATATTTTCCACGGGGGAGTCGGCTTTCTTGATGAGAAGAGCGAGGCAGGTCAAATCGTCCATACGACCCATATAGATAACCCATATAGGATTGAGATGAAAACCGACAGGGTACAGGCGTAT
This sequence comes from Muribaculaceae bacterium, assembly GCA_029061225.1. Lineage (GTDB taxonomy): Bacteria > Bacteroidota > Bacteroidia > Bacteroidales > Muribaculaceae > Lepagella. The sequence continues at coordinate 5,293 of JAIDSM010000022.1, read as the reverse complement.
ATGAAACATGCTTTTATCCTCAACCGCGAACACAACTCGAATATTGCTCTCATGGCCAACGGATCTTTTCATTCATTGGATGCCTCATACGGATTGAAGGCATACAATGTGGATGAATGGAACGGTTACGCTCAAGTGATTTTCGAAACGGACTTCAACGACCGCAATAGCATTTCAGCAGGATTGTCTTTCAATCATGATTCATTTAACCAGCATTTGAGGACGGTCAATGACGCATCGCTGAGACTCATCCCCCTGGATGAATCGGAAAATACGTTCGGAGGTTATGCACAGTATACATGGAAACCCTCCGATAAAATCACGGCGATGGCTGGAATAAGAGGTGACCGCAGCTCCTTTTATGGCTGGTTTGCAACTCCAAGATGCAATATCAGGTTTACACCTATAGACAATCTCAATTTCAGGGCCTCGGTTGGGAAAGGATACCGTACAGTCTTCGGTTGGGCTGAATTCAACTATCTGCTTGCGAGCGGAAGAAAGATGATTGTTGAAAACCTGAATCAGGAGGCATCGTGGAACTACGGAATCAATGCAGACTATACACTATGGCTTGGTTCTCATTCCATCCGATTTAATGCCGACTATTATTACACAAACTTTATCCGGCAGGTCAATGTGGATTACGACTCTGATCCACATAGCCTTACCATTGGCAATCTAAAAGGAAAGTCATACTCTCACACATTCCAGATTGATGCCACTTACGAGTCTTCTTTCGGTTTAAGCGTTACTGCTGCTTACAGACTCAACGATGTCAAGACAACCTATAGTGGAAAACTTCTCGAAAAACCTCTCACTCCTAAATATAAGGCACTTCTGACCGCCTCATTCTATACGGAAATGGATATATGGCAGTTTGACGCCACTCTCGCCGTAAATGGAGGAGGGAGAATGCCGGCTCCATATCTTACTGAAGATGGATCCTACTCTTGGCCCGAACGCTTTAAGCCTTTTCCTCAGCTAAATCTGCAGGTGACAAGGTGGTTTCGCCATTTCTCAATCTATGCGGGAGGGGAGAACTTGACAGGATTTCGCCAGAAGAACCCCATCATATGTGCCGGCGAGCCCTGGAGTCCGAATTTCGACTCTACTATGATATGGGGACCTGTGCAGGGTGCAATGGCGTATATAGGAATACGCTTTAATTTTGGAAAACTTTAATTAATAATAACACGATGAAAAAAGTATTTTTATCTTGCGTTTTGCTCGTAGGAGCAATCTCGCTTAATGCAAAGAATATGCAGACCCTCGTAGTGACTACCACCCCTCAGATGTCTTGCCAGAACTGTGAAAACAAGATAAAGGGAAACCTCCGGTTTGAGAAGGGTATCCACAAAATCGAGACAGACCTCAAGAACCAGACTGTCACCGTCACCTATGACGCCGACAAGACCGATGAGGACAAAATCACAGAAGCTTTCGGAAAACTGAACTATAAGGTAACTAAAGCCGGCATTCAGACAGAAGAAAAGGCTTGTTGCGGAAAATGTGGTGAAGAAAAGTCTGAGAAATCCTGCTGTAAAGGTGAATCTTCTGAAAAATGTAAGAAAACAGAAGAATGCAAGAAATGAAGGAAGTGACGGAGGAAGAGATCGCCCGGATTCAGGCTTGTGCGATTGAACTAAGAGGCAAAGGATATAATTGTGCTCAATGTGTGTTGATGTCGTTATCTGACAGACTCGGTTTAAACGAAGATCTGGCAGCGAAAGCTACGGCAGCCTTCGGGAGTGGATTTGCTGCTACCGGTGAGATATGTGGAGCCATGTCAGCACTTGGAATCGCGGAGGGATTTGAAGAAAATGACTCCTCACCACAAGCAAAGCTCAAAGCTATGAAGTCCACGCATGCTATGTTTGAACGGTTCAAGAAGGAGAACGGGGGCCGTTTCCGATGTAGTGATCTCAAAGGAAAGACCGACACACGCTCGTGTCCGGACCTTATCCGTCAGGCCATCAGAATCTTCCTTGATCGGACGCATGACTTGTGAAGCCCTTAATAAGAATTGTGAATTATGGATTAAGAATTAGTCGTGGTGGTACGGCTCTCCGCGGAGTATAGTCATAGCCCTATATACCTGCTCCGTGAAGAAGAGCCGTATCATCTCATGGCTGAATGTCATTTTTGAGAATGATAGTTTAGAGTTGGCCCTGTCATAAACTTCCTGAGAAAAACCATAGGGGCCGCCCACCACAAACACCATCCTTTTCTTACCGCCCAGCATTCCTTTTTGAAGAAAATCGGAAAAACCTCTCGATGTCAACATTTCTCCTCTCTCGTCAAGGAGGACTACATAGTCAGATGCCGACACTTCTCCAAGAATGAGTTTTCCCTCTTCCGTCTTCTGCTGACTTTCTGAGAGCTTGCGGGCATTCTTTATGTCGGGAAGGCTCTTGATTGAGAAAGGAACATATCGCTTTAGACGCTTGCAGTACTCATCAATTCCCGCCTGTATGTATGGTGTCGTCGTTTTTCCGACTGTTATAAGCACAATATCCATTTTTTTTATTATCTTTGCATCTCGGAAGTCTACATATAGACTTCCAGAACTATTAAGTTGCAAAATTAGCGAAGATTTTTGAAATATGAAAACCAAAGACGAACTTATTGACGCGCTTCTTGACCTGGCTTTCGCTGAGGATATAGGTGACGGCGACCATACCACCCTTTCCACCATACCGGCCGATGCTATGGGACGCTCACGTCTCATAATTAAGGAGAAGGGGATTCTCGCCGGTATTGATATAGCGGAGAAGGTACTGCATAAGGTCGATCCTTCCATTAAGATGGATGTATTCGTTCACGACGGCGCTGAAGTGAATCCCGGTGATATTGCCTTCACCGCAGAGGGTCCTGTGAGAAGTCTGCTTGTTGCAGAGCGCACCATGCTCAACATAATGCAGCGTATGAGCGGGGTGGCAACTATGACTCGCAGATATCAGGATCAGCTCAAGGGACTTCATACTAAAGTGCTTGATACTCGTAAGACCACGCCCGGAATGCGCATGCTGGAGAAGGATGCAGTAAGAATAGGCGGCGGCACCAACCACCGCATCGGTCTCTTTGACATGATTCTCATAAAGGATAATCATGAGGATTTCGCCGGTGGAATTGCTGAGGCTGTAGAGCGTGCGAAGGAATACTGCAAGGCAAATGGCAAGGAAGACTTAAAGATAGAAGTGGAATGCCGAAATCTTGAAGATATCAGGAAGGTGCTTGAAATAGGAGGTGTTGACCGAATTATGTTTGATAACTTTACTCCTGAGCTGACGCGAGAAGCCGTAGCGCTGGTAGACGGTAAGGTCGAGACGGAATCATCCGGAGGAATTACATTCGACACGCTACGCGACTATGGCGAAACAGGAGTTGACTACATCTCTGTTGGTGCACTGACTCATAGCGTCAAGGGACTGGATATGTCTTTCAAGGCTTTCTGATGATTTCCTGACAATGCCATGGCGGAAAAAAATAAGGAAGCTGCGAAAGAATGGGGTAAACAGGCGGAGAATATCGTGTGTGAATACCTAATCACTAAAGGATATACAGTACGAGAGCGCAACTGGCGTCCTTCATCTTCACATAGCGAGATCGATCTGATCGCTCAGATAGGAGATACTATTGCCTTTGTAGAAGTAAAAGCGAGAAGTGACAGGGATACTGATCCAACTGACGCTATCACACAGGAGAAGATAAAGAATGTGGTACGTGGTGCCAATTCTTACCTGTTAAGTCAGGATAAGGATTATTACTATCGTTTTGATGTTGCGGCTGTGAACGGAAATGTCGACAACTATACCCTTGACTATCTTGAAGATGCTTTCCTTCCTCCGCTCCGAGGTCGTTGACTTATTTGCTGTTGGCGACCAGTCCTAAAATTCAGAGTATGAGCAAAAAAATATCTAAGTTCCGTTTCAAGCAATTTGCCGTCAGCCATCACCGGAGTTCCATGAAGGTCGGTGTTGACGGAGTCTTGATAGGTTGCTGGAGCGACACTGAAGGTGCGAAGCGAATACTCGATGTCGGCACTGGTTGTGGACTCATATCCCTTATTATTGCGCAACGCAATTCTGAAGCCATTATAGATGCCATAGACATCGATGAGTCATCAATATATGAGGCTCTGGAGAATTTCGAGGCCTCTCCTTGGAAAAATCGTCTTAGAGTTGAATTGTGCAGCTATTCCAATGCATCAAATCTTATAAAGGATAGTGACCTTGGTTATGACCTCATAGTCTCCAATCCTCCGTATTTCGATTCAGGGATGACTGAAACTGTCACTGCAAGAGAGAAGGCAAGGCATCAGGGTGAACTCTCACCTTTAGCGTTGCTCAAGGGTGCAGATGAGATTTTGAATTATGATGGAATCGTTGCCATGGTAATCCCGTCCGAGATATCGGATTCTCTTGAAAAGGAGGCGGAGAACATAGGATATTTTCTGCAAAGAAAGTGTCTTGTCAGGGGCCATATAGACGCTCCTTATAAACGGGCACTTCTCCAATTTGAGAAAAGAGCGGAAGGAAAGACGGAGAAGCATCCGGACATGGAATTTCTTACTCTCGAGATCTCCCCGGGAGTGCCGACAGAGGATTATAGAAACCTATGTAAGGATTTTTATCTCAAATTCTGATGTTTTTAAACCAATAGGCACATTAATTGTCATATAGATAAAAAATGTTATAAATATTCTAACACAATCGCGCTATGAATTTAAAAAATCTACTCCTTTTTACTCTGGCTTTGGGGTCGATGACTCCGGTAGCTGTGTTTGCAGACGATTATGTTGACGATATATATTACAACCCAAAAAAAGATAATTTCGTCGGTGCAAAAAAGAAAAATCCTAACTATATCGAGAACTTCAGCGATATGGATGTAGACGCGTATAACTTACGCGGCCAGTACTACACTACACCAATCGATACTATCGGCGCCAAAGTAAGCTCCGAAGAAGATTTCGTGTATACTCAACAGATTCAGAAGTACTATAATCCCACAATCGTCCTTGACAATTCCCAGCTTCTTGCCGATGTCCTTCAGAATTCTTACGGCAATGTGGAGATTGTCTATAATGGTCTTACTCCGGCTTTCCTTCCTACCTACCGATATGGATGGCCTTATTACAGTTATTATGATCCCTGGGCCTGGAATATAGGATTTGGTGGATGGAGCATAGGAGGTTGGTACGATCCGTGGTATTGGGGACCCTCCTGGTCATGGAGCTGGGGACCTTCCTGGAGCTGGGGACCCTCCTGGTCATGGGGATGGGGGCCTTCAA
>JAIDSM010000219.1 GCA_029061225.1 Muribaculaceae bacterium | reverse complement strand
TTCCCAACCATCCCGAAAAAACTTCAAGAAAAATTTAGTGACAAAATATGTCAATATCTTATAATACGGCTAATAACAGATATTTAGAATAAGAAACAACCTTGTTTTACTTTTTCCCATTTCAAGCAATTTTATAGTATTCAGTTCTACGCTTTTTTCATTTCAATGCCTCGATGAACTCGTCAGCATCTTCTCTTGAATGAAAACGAATTATGGGTTTATCGAAGCTGCGTAGATGATGTTCAATTTCAGGAACGACGTCACGAGGGAAATCTATAATCCATTGTAGGAATTCTGGATCCATCTCATCGTCCACCCATGGCATATCGACACGTTCCTTCCCAAGCCGTGACTTGGCTCCCTCGATGCATACCTCCAACGGTATGTCGAAAAAGAACACCGTGTCGCAATGAGCAAGACGTATAGGAAGTGTTCGAGCATAATTACCTTCAATAATCCATTCATCTTCCGTTACGAGTTTGTCCAAACACTTGTCAAACTCTTCGCGTCCGATTACCGTGCGGTCAGCCCGATGCCAAATCATGTCAAGATAATACAGTGGCAATCTTGTCTTCGCAGCAAGCTTACGGGCAAAGGTACTCTTGCCCGCACCGGGACAACCGATTACAATAACCCTCTTCATTACGGATTATAGATCAATTTGATATAACACGTGCGTCCGCAAAGGTGAATCCGACGATAAGTTGGGATGCTCAAACTCTCCAGCTTTAGTCATACCGATCTTCTGCATCACTCTTTCGGAGGGTGAATTCTGTTTTGCAGTAAAAGAATATAATCTTTGCAGACCTTTCTCTTTAGCCAGTTTCAACACCTCCTTAGCAGCTTCAGTTGCTAATCCCTGATTATGATAATCAGCAGCCAATCGCCATCCGATTTCAATTCCGGGAGTAAAGTTAGCATCGAACCCAATCTCATGCAGACCGACATAACCGATAAATATTCCGTTTGATTTTAATTCCACGGCATACAATCCCCATCCATTCCGCTCAAACTCAGTTTGAATCCTATTGTAGAATGATTCCGTTTGTTCAGCTGTCAGGATTGAAGGAAAGTAACGCATGACACGCACGTCTCTGTTCATCTTGGCGAACAAAGACATATCCTCCGCCTTCCATGCACGAAGAATCATTCGGTCTGTTTCGATAAGGTTCATTATTTCCTGACTTCGTCATTGCGTCACCCTAAACGCCAAGGTATTCAAACAGGGGAGTCAGTGACCGATGTTCCGGGGTCAGCATCATTGTTCGTGTGACCGTTTCATTGTTAAGTGGGAGTCTAAGTCTGATGGTAGTGATTGTCTTCGCTATCTTGATGATCTTGTCAACACTCATTCCCATCCCAAGGGTATTGATTATCCTTTCGAGTTCCTTATACACTTTGTAGGCTACAAAACAGAGGCAGACATGAGCTTCGATGCGTTTCTCCGTAAAGTGGAAAATAGGCCGCGTTTCCAGCGAACCCTTTGATATCCTGAAGGCTTTCTCCACAACCCAAAGACCGCGATATTGGGTAACGACTTCCGCCGGAGGCAGTGCAGTGTTGGTGACATATCCCTTCAGGCCATCCCATACTTCATCCTCCTTTATTTTATCCTCGCTAATGCTGACATTTACGTCGTTGTCAAGTTTAAGAAACTTACTGTATCCCCGTTTATTAATCTTATCCTTGGTGATTTTGCCGCAGGAATAGGCTTTACGCAGTCTCTCAACACCCTTGTTGCGGTTATAGGTATCTTTGGCTGCCCGTTTGGAACTGTAGGTTACGATGAGACGGTCCCCGTTTTCAAGTTTCTTCTCATGGTACTGTCCATCTTCATGGGGGATTGCCTTTATCCATTGCTCAACATCTTTGGCCACTTTCTTTATTCTTCCACCGACTATAAACTGATATCCTCCGGAACGAAGCATTCCTATATTACGTTTTATCATGAAGCCTGAATCTGCGACCACAATGAAGTCATCAAGACCGAACCGTTGCTTGAAATCATCTATGGCCGGAATCATGGTATAGCTTTCATATTGCGCTCCATTGAATATAGAGTATGAAAGAGGATAGCCGTTCTCACAGACAAGAAGTCCCAGTATAATCTGTGTCTCGGCTGTCTTGCCGTCTTTGGAGAATCCCGGAGAGCGAAGATCATCTTCCCGAAAACTCTCAAAGTATAATGATGTCACATCATAAAACAGCATCTCCACTCTTCCTCCCAATACCGAGAACGTATGCTCCACACTGATGCGCTGTATAGTCTCCTGCTGTGTATTGTAGAGCTTATCCATATAGCGATAGATCTTGCTGAGATTGACATCCTCGTCAAAGTGGGTCTTCAGATAATCGGCGGTTGCCATCTTACTCATAGGCTCACATAACCTTGATATTACCAGATGACGTAAAACCTCATCTCCAACACGGTTAAAACCAACTGAATCGAACACCTTGTCCAGAATCAGTTTTGCTCCATTCAGCAATATGCTGTCGATATTATCAAGTACTTACTCGGAGTTTCTGCGTTCCATTTCCTTTAAATCAGCTTCATCAAAGTCGATCTCTTGTATGCCTAAGTGCTTCTTGATCCATAGGCGTCCCTGAATACATAGTTGCTCAATCTCAGATCCCTCATGGCCTATGCCCACGGTATGAAGCTCCTTGAACTTGCCACCGTGCTTGTCTACGACCACGACACTTGTGCTGCCGGAACGATTTCTTTTCTTGCGGACAAACATACCGCTAAGATACAAAAAATTTCTTTGCGTCACCCTAAATCACCCTTTATTTATCGTATGTGCCTGAAATTCAAGTATGGTTATTTTAACCCTCAAAAAAGTGACGAAGTCAGGACATATCCTCCGCCTTCCATGCACGAAGAATCATTCGGTCTGTTTCGATAAGGTTCATTATTTCTCAAACTGAGATTCGATATAAGCAAACAACTCAGGCTTATTCCACATTGGACGTTGAAGACTTTTTAACCCATACAATTTTAGAGTAGCTTTATCAAGAGCATCTCCAACGTATTCTTCTACCGCTTTTAATCTCCAAGTCATTTGCATTGGTGGTCGTTCAATCCAATACTTACCATCGGCACGCATTTCCTCAGCTACAACTTCTGCCTTATAAATAATCTCACCCTCCTTAGAACTGAAGATATATACAATGTCTCCAATCGCAAAATTATTCCGTTCTCGTACCCAACTGATAAAACCTGCCTCCTTCAGTGATTTATAATGGTCACATCGTGAAGCATTGACACAAACTAACCAGTTCTTAGGTTCTCTTTTATTGTTGTTCTTTCTCATACTGCAAATTTACTCATTTTTAACGACAGTTCATTTGAGAGTAACTATTCAGCGAATAGTCTGGAGTGATTATTTCTGTTGCTGGAACTGAAATAATCTGTTGATTTATAGTAAAAT
>JAIDSM010000218.1 GCA_029061225.1 Muribaculaceae bacterium | reverse complement strand
TTGTCGTGGAGAAGACGACTGGTCGAAAATATGAGGATAGACTCATCTTTTGAGAATCCGGATAAATCGCATATTTATTCAATCCAAGATTTTTTAAAAAGGGGGCAAAGGGAATTTCTCTCTCTTCTCGCCGAATGGTGTAGACAGATTGAGGTAAAGCGTAAATTTGACACTATTTTGCATTCAGTAGAAGATTTCATCGTAATTATGGAGGAAAACGAGAATTCCATATTTATTACCGATAGCTCATTTGATCCTGAATATCCGATTCTCGCTAAAGTCAGGGGAGTGGCCTTTCCTGAGGTTTCTGAAGGCTTCTCTGACCCTCTTAGAATCGTAGGATTATATACTCAAGAGAAATTCATGGATGAAGACAATGGAAGCCGAGAAGAAGAGATTAGAGAGCCTGAAGGCAAAGAGGAAGAATTCGAGCCTGAGATACTCGGAGACATTTTAAAAGAATTTCAGAAATCAAATCTCGAATTGCTTCTTCCATATTCTGGCGAGAGTGATCAAGATGGTGAAGTAGAACCTTACGCCATGATCAAGATTCTCGATGAAAATAGGAAAATGCTGCAGTCTGACGAGAATAGAAAATTTGAAATTTCCTTAATGCTGGATTGAAAATCCAGTATAATCGATTCTAAGAGGCTTAAGATTCGCAAATTCACCCGTGAATAATCTGATAATCAGATTATTCACGGGTTTTCAATTTTGCAATCTTTCAAATGCAAATAGATAATAATGGCCTGTTAGGCTCTTCTGAGGTAAATATTGGTCATTTTTTCCAATCTCAGATCTGCCGTGAAGTAAATAGGGTAGGAGTGTACTGGTCAAAATAGGAAGTAATTTTAGTGATATGAAATTGCAATCTCAAAATTTGCAAACATTGGTTGCATTTATTAATTTGCAATTTAACATATATGCAAAATCGAACGCAACTTGATTCAACTTTATCATATTTGCAAACTCCATTTCATAATCCATGGGGATTGTTTTTTGCAAATTTCGAATTTCAACTATATACAATAATGCAACCAAACACCTTTAACATTCATTAGCATTGGAAATTACTATATTGTTTATTAATAAATTATCCCTCATCCATTGTTTACATTATTACAAACTATATCCATTACCTATAAAATGCTAATCGCGTCTTTCCGGTTTTCTAAAGAAGACATATTTATTATTACTAGTGAATATAATAAGTCCTTATCATTATAAAAGTTTTAAAACTTAAATTTGCAGTTTGCAATTCAGATGGCAATTAGTTTCAATTCTCAAATTCAAAATTTAAATTCAGAAATTGATATTTTAAATTTGTAATTTGCATTTTTTTTTGTAACTTTGCAAAGTAAAAAATAATTGCAAACATAGGCATAATGGAGGAAAATTTCGCGAGTCGTCTAAAACTCTTCATAGACAGTATCAATGTACCGACCACCCAAGTGGCCGATTTGTGCGATATTCCTCGTCCATCCTTCTCTCAGTTGCTCTCAGGACGCAACCAGAAAGTGAGCGATGTTTTGATCCGGAAGATTCATAAAGCATTTCCTGACCTATCTGTCATGTGGCTTATGTTTGGTGAAGGTTCGATGCTTTCATCAGAACTGAAGGCTTCTGAAAAAGACCTGACGGCGGAAGAGACCAAGCAGCCTGGAAATGGTTCGGAGGATTCAGAATCACGTATGAACGGACGGCAAGTACCGGAATTTTCAAATGTCAACGGCTTAACTGCTCCTCAGAATATTCCTAATGATTATATAATTCAGCAACTTGAAGAGAATAAAAAAATACTGGAATTGCAGTTGCAAATAGAAAAAATGCAGAAAAATCCACGCCGTGTGACGCACATTACAGTCTTTTACGACGATTTAACCTATGACACCTTCGTTCCGGAAAAATAATCATCAAAAATTTTTGTATATTTATATATAAATAGGTGGCGGGTATGCATTCTTATCATACCCGGTTTCCCACTCTATTAAATATCATATAATCCGTATTATGTTAAATAAGGACATTACGGTATTTTTATCGGGGGAATTCTAATTCTTTTTGTATCCCCTTTCAAAATTCATTCAGTGATTCTCTATACTCAATTCTCCTTTACTTTCAAATCCTCCTATTATAATATATATATATATATGGTGTTCCTTTCATCTTCAGATCTAAAATCGAAGATGGTAAGATCTGAGTGCAGTGCCAAAACCTTATGAAAAGATTTTCCTTAGAAAATTTCACGAGAATCTGAGATTTCAATATTCGTTATCAACTCTACATTGTTATTCAAATATGGAAATCTCAGAAAAGACAGTAAAATTCATTAAGGAGCATGCTCTGCATGATGTGAATGCTCTTCGGCTAAAGCTTGCCGGAAAATCCGACAAGATGGACATTCCTATTGAATTCGCCCTACTGCAGATTGAAGCAAGAAGAAAGGCTCAGAAGAAACTCCCATCGTTTCTCGAGAATGATTATTTTATTTTTCCCGATACACTTTCGTCAGAGCAGGCTTCTAATGAAGCTGTAGCCAGATTTCACGCTTCGCTGTTAGATTCAGGCAGCTCTCTGCTTGATCTCACGGCAGGATTAGGAATAGATGACATGACCTTCGCCATGAATGGAATCAATGTGACAGCCTGTGAAATCAATGGAATGAAATCGGAGGCTCTACGCCATAATTCAGAGGTGTTCGGATTGACAGATCACATCAAGGTGCTGAATATTGATTCTATGGCATATGTTGATACTTATGAAAGTCACTACGACATTGTGTTTGCCGATCCGGCAAGACGCTCTTCTGCAGGAAAACGCGTTCACGCGCTTTCTGATTGTCAACCGGATATCTTGGCCGGAATGGAGTCTATAATGAGGTTATCAGACCGGGTGCTGATCAAGAGTTCTCCCCTCCTTGACCTTACTTTGATACGCAGAACCGTAGAAAATCTCAGTCATATTTTTGTAGTTTCCTTCAAGGGAGAGTGTAAGGAAGTCCTTATTGATATAAGAAAAAATGCAGAGTTCTCCGGAGTCACTGTTGTCGATCTCGACATGAACGGCATATTATCGACTTTCGATTGCCACCACTCTCCCGTCGTGGGCAAACCTTTGAATTTCGCAGATCGCAAATCACCGACGGATTACAGGTATCTATACGAGCCGAATGCAGGTATAATGAAAGCCGGTGCATGGGAGGAGTTATGTCAAAGATTCAACGGTCTGTTTAAAGCTGATTCAAATACCCATATTTTCCTTTCTGATACGCTTTTTTTCGACTTCCCCGGACGTATCCTTGCCATTGATGAATTGATGGAAAAAAAGGCCTTAAAAGAGCTTACGGGACGCAAATATAACGTTGTGACGCGAAACTACCCCCTGACTGCACAGGAGCTGGCAAAAAAAATTTCCCTGATTTCCGGAGGGGATAGATTTCTATACGCATTTAGATATAAAGGTAAACCTTTAATTCTGACTGCTCACCTATTTAACAGTTAGCTGCAATTTCGAGGATAACGGAATCTGACAGAAGTATGGCCTTTTCTGTCAGACTTATATGAGTGTCATTGATCAATACCAGTCCTCTGTCGGCCAACTCAGCACAGCTTTTGACAAGTCCGATGCATGCCATGTCGCCAAATCTATTCCTGTAATCCTGTAAGGGTATGCCTTCTCTCATCCTCATTCGGGTCAGTATATATTCTTCCTTAAGCTCTTCATCGCTCAAGGTCTCTGTCTCAGTTATATTGTCGTCTTGCTCATAGGCATCTGTGTATTCCATTGTCCAATGCCCCATATAGTCATTGAGAGTCGCTCTGTTGCTCTTTCTCTCTCTTAAGCCGTCATAGCTATGGGCTGATGGTCCGAGGCCTATATAAGGCTTCTGAAGCCAATATGAGGAATTATGACGGCTTCTATAGCCGGGCAGAGCGAAATTACTTATTTCGTAATGGTCATACCCTGCTCTGGAAAGCTCCTCGACAAGAATTGTAAACATTGTTTCAGACAACTCTTCGGGTGCTTCCATCAGTCGGCCGCTATCCCGGAGTGCCGTTAATGCAGTACCCTCCTCATACATAAGCGAATAAGCGGAGATATGTTCCGGATGCATATCGATAGCTGTCTGAATATCCTTTCTCCAAGCTTCAATAGATTGACCCGGAAGTCCGAACATGAGATCGATGGAGATGTTTCCAAATACATTCCTTGCTCTTTTGTAGGCTTCTTTGGCGATCTTGCTGTCATGACGACGTCCGATTGCTCTCAAAGCATCGTCGTCAAAAGTCTGAATGCCTATGCTCAGGCGATTGATGCCGCCGTTCTTCCAGACACCAAGCATATGGTCATCCACATCATCCGGATTGACTTCAATAGTGAATTCCTCCACGTCGGCCATGTAAGGTTTCAGGAAAGTGCTGAGCCGGATAAATTCCTCCTCCGGCATAAGTGAAGGCGTGCCCCCTCCGAAGTATACGGTCCGGAGAGGCCACGCCAGTTCATGTGATCTGTGTGCTAATTCATTGCAGAGAGCGTCTACGTATCTTGACCAGTCGGCTATTCGCACGCCGGCACTGAAGAAATCGCAATATAGACATTTTCTAAGGCAGTAGGCTATGTGCACATACAGGCCTCCCCCATCTGTCAGCAGTTTGCCTGTAGAGCCGAAACACCTTCCAGCCATTATGCAATTTGTTAGAGGGCAAGGAGTTCTATAATCTTATCGTGGGCTGCAGAGAGGCCTTCCGGATCCTTGCCGCCGGCTTGTGCGAAGAATGGCTGACCTCCACCGCCTCCCTTGATAAGTTTGGCGGCTTCGCGTACGATCTGACCGGCATTTGCGCCATTCTTTACAAGGTCTTCACTAAGCATTACTGTTAAAAGAGGTTTCTTGTCGGGAGACATGGTGGCTCCTATGAATGCCACATGCTCATTCACTTTTTTCCGGATAGTAAAAGCGACGTTCTTTACCATGTCCGGCAGACGCACTCCTACGAGCTGTATGACCTTTACACCGTTGACTTCCTTTGCGTTCTTAATCAGCTCGGAAGCAAGATTGTCTATACGTTCGGCCATGGCCTCTTCTACCTGTTTGCGGAGTTCGGAGTTCTCCTTCAGAGCTTTCTCGACTGAGGCACGCAGGTTGCCGGTAGAACCGAGAAGTTCTGCAAGACCTACAGTAAGGTCTTGGAAATCATCAAGCACTTTCTCCACGCCTACACCGCTGACTGCCTCTATACGACGTATTCCTGCTGCAATGCTGCTTTCCGAAACGATTCTCACCATTCCGATATTACCGGTATTAGCCACATGTGTGCCACCGCAGAGTTCGACGGAATCTCCGAATTTCACAACCCTCACCTTATCGCCGTATTTCTCGCCGAAAAGGGCCATGGCACCGAGAGCCTTTGCATCGGCTATCGGCATATCGCGGTGCTCATCGAGAGGCATCGCCTTACGAATGCGGGCGTTGACAATGTGCTCTACTTTCCTTATTTCCTCGGGTGTGACTTTCTGGAAGTGTGAGAAGTCAAAACGCAGTGATTCCGGAGATACATAAGAACCTTTCTGTTCTACATGTGTACCAAGCACTTCACGCAGTGCTTCATGCAGAAGGTGTGTGGCGGAGTGATTTGCTGAGATGGCAGCCCTTGCATCGGTATCGATTACTGCCTTGAAAGTATCTGCAGGATTCTCTGGAAGCTTGTAGGAAAGATGAACACTGACGTTGTTCTCGCGCTTTGTGTCAAAGATCTCGATTTCCTCTCCGTTGGAGTCTATAAGCTTTCCTTTATCACCTACCTGACCACCCATCTCTCCATAAAACGGAGTCTCGTCAAGTATGATCTGGAAGAATTCCTTCCCTTTCTGCTTTACCTTACGGTAGCGAAGGATACGGCATTCGTTTTCAGTTGCGTCATAACCTACAAATTTCTGTTCTCCTTCCTTTAAAATCACCCAGTCTCCTGTCTCTATAGCTGCGGCATTGCGGGCGCGCTGCTTCTGTCGGTTCATTTCCTCCTCATATCCCTTATGGTCGAGAGTCATGCCCTGTTCACGCAGGATAAGTTCGGTAAGATCAAGAGGGAATCCGTATGTGTCGTATAGTGTAAAAGCATCTTTTCCACTGATTTCCGTCTTCCCTTCCTTTTTTGCGGCTGCGACGAGGTTGTCGAGGAGACCTATGCCTTTATCAAGAGTGCGAAGGAAAGACTCCTCCTCTTCCTTGATGACCTTCTTGATAAGTTCTTTCTGAGCAACGAGCTCGGGGTAAGCCTCGCCCATCTGATCCACCATCACATCGACAAGCTTGTAGATGAAAGGATTCTTCTGATCAAGGAACGTGTAGGCGTAGCGTACGGCGCGTCGCAGAATACGACGTATCACATAACCGGCCTTGGCATTGCTCGGAAGTTGCGAATCGGCGATGGAGAACGCGATTGTGCGGCAATGGTCGGCACAAACGCGCATAGCCACGTCTACCATATTGTCTTTTCCATATTCCTTGCCGGAAATTTCGCTGATCTTGGCAATGTAGGGAGTGAACACATCAGTGTCGTAGTTTGACTTTTTACCCTGAAGGGCCATGCATAGACGTTCGAAACCCATTCCGGTATCTATCACTTTGGCAGGAAGCGGTTCGAGGTGACCGTCAGCCTTGCGTTCATACTGCATGAATACGAGGTTCCAGATCTCTATCACCTGAGGATTGTCTTTGTTTACCAAAGAAGCACCATCTACTTTTGCCCTCTCTTCGTCACTGCGAAGGTCTATATGGATCTCTGAGCAGGGGCCGCATGGACCGGTGTCTCCCATTTCCCAGAAATTATCGTGACGGTTGCCGTTGATGATATGGCTCTTCGGAAGGTGTGCCTCCCAGTATCCGGCTGCTTCATTGTCTCGTTCAAGACCCTCTGGAGCGTAGCCTTCAAAAACTGTTGCATAAAGGCGGTCCGGATTCAATTTAAGCACATCTACGAGATATTCCCAGGCCCAGTCGATGGCTTCCTTCTTGAAATAATCGCCAAACGACCAGTTGCCGAGCATCTCGAACATGGTATGATGGTAAGTGTCATGACCGACCTCCTCAAGGTCATTGTGCTTTCCGCTGACGCGGAGACACTTTTGTGAGTCCGCCACGCGGGTATATTTCGCCGGACGGCTTCCAAGGATGATATCCTTGAACTGATTCATACCGGCATTAGTGAACATAAGCGTCGGGTCATCCTTGATGACCATAGGGGCAGAAGGCACGATGTGGTGTCCTTTGCTCTCAAAAAACCGCTTGAACGATTCTCTGATTTCCTTTGAAGTAGGCATATTCGTTTCTGTATCTTTGTTAGTGTGTAAGGCTTTGCAGCGGTCACACCTGTTATTTGCTATTATGATGCAAAATTAGTCAATTTTTGCCTAAATTGCAAATATCTCAGACTATTTCACGCACGGAGTCTATGTCAGGAAGATTCGAAATCTGGTCCATGACCATGCGAAGTTCATCGTAGCTATGCACTGAGAAAGTTATGAGGATTGTTGCGATGCTGTCGACTGTCTTCGTATTAATGCTTCCTATCGAAAGATTGAGGCTGTTGGAAATACAGTCCACAAGATCGATCACCATATGCGGACGGTCGACACATACGACTTCTATTTCAACCGGATATAACGTGTCATCAGCGTTAAAGTCGACGCTGACGATATTGTCGCCAAGCTGGGAAGACATCTTTATCACTTCCGGACAGTCTCGTTTATGCACCATGATACGCTCCCCGTTGTTATGGAAGCCTATGACCTCTTCTCCCGGCATCGGCATACAGATAGGACATCGGTCATATTTAGGTTTTGGCAGTTTTGAAAGATACGAACGTATGGCCTTTCTCGCTTTGTATGTGACCGTGGCGTCAAGCCATTCCTTTGTCGGATGACATTCTGCATCAGGAAAAACCTCTACTATATCCCCACGATGAAGCAAGGTCTTGATGGAAGCGAGACGTCCGTTTATACGGGCGAATTTTGCCTTTTCCCCAAGTTTGGAATGGACTTCATATGCGAAATCAAGGACTGTAGACTTCTGAGGCAGTACGATAGGCTTTCCTTGAGGGGTAAACGTCATAATATCGTCGTTATAGAAAGAAGACACCACGTTTTCTATAAACGTCCCTCCCCCTTCATGAGCGTTTTTAGATATTTCCCGCAGGTTGGCCCGGAATTTATTGATCCATCTTCTTATGTTGCCCTCCGAGCTGTCGCTGAGGAATCCGTATTGCGAGTTGGTGACCATTCTCTCACTGCTTATATGCACTTCCTGCCATCTGCCGAAGTCAGCGAGGAGCTTTACATGAAAACTCTGATATCCGTTCTCCTTCGGACTGTCGATGTAGTTTGATATTCCACCGGGTTTTTCCTTAAAACGGTCGGTAAGAAGTGAATATATCTTGAGGGCCGTATTCTTTTCCGACATGGATTCCTCATTCTTGAATACGATCTCTACAAAATGACGGTATTTCAGATGATCGAAATCATCCCCATACTTGTTCATCTTTCGCCATAAGGAATAAGGCTGGCGGTATTCTACGAATACACGCGCCTTTATTCCTCCACGCTTCAGGATATTCGAGATTTCATCAGTGAATATCTTAAGGCGCGCATGGTTTGACTTCATATCGGCTTCTATCCTCGATACCAGTTCGGCATATTCGTGCGGGCATCGGAATCGAAGCGATAGATTCTCAAGTTCTGTCTTTACGTTGTAAAGTCCGAGGCGTGTGGCGAGTGGAGCATAGAAATAATCGGTCTCTCCTGCTATCTTCATCTGCTTGTCCGGTCGCATAGATGAGAGTGTACGCATATTGTGGAGCCTGTCTGCGAGCTTGACAAGAAGGGCCCTGATGTCATATTGCACAGAAGTTAGCATCTGCTTGAAATTGTCAAGCTGCTTCGACATCTCGTATTTCTCTTTTTTCTGCTTGGTGACCACCCTCACAAGAAACGCGACCTCATTGCCGAAACGTTTCTGTATCTGGTCGACGGTCCAGTCCGTATCTTCCACCACATCGTGAAGGAAGGCTGCGATCACCGAGTCGATGTCAAGATTGAGCTCCTTGGCAGCAATGGTGGCTACCGCGATCGGATGGAAGATATAAGGTTCGCCGGTCTTCCTTTTTTGCTTGGAGTGTGCCTCTCTCGCAACCTCGAAGGAATCCACCAGACGCAGGTAGTCCTCGTCTGACACGCGCGGACGCATCGCATCAAATACGACTTTAGCCCTCTCTTCGATTTCCTTGGAGTAATCCTTGGCAGCAACTGCAGCTGGCTTCCGACTTTTATCTTCCATGCTTAAATATCTTTTCCCTGTTAATATTGATTATCCTATCTCAAAAAAACTCCACAATTACATTTTGTTTGCTTTTCGTTCCATATATCCCTTCACTTCCTTGAAGAGCGTGGAAGCGAACACAAGGTCGTTGAGGCTCTGGTTGTCACTCTTATAAATTGTCTTGTCGTCACCGCTCCAGTCACAGTAACCTTTGTTGATGAAGATGATATGCTCACCCATTCCAAGCACTGAGTTCATATCGTGGGTATTGATGACGGTCGTCATCTGATATTCATGTGTGATATCGCTCAGAAGGTCGTCGATCAGGAGTGAAGTCCGAGGATCAAGACCTGAGTTTGGCTCATCGCAGAAGAGATACTTGGGATTGAGTGCGATTGCGCGTGCTATGGCCACACGCTTCTGCATACCGCCGGATATCTCGGAGGGATACTTGTTGTCGGCATTCTTCAATCCTACACGTTCAATACAGAAGTGAGCGCGCTCGAGCTGCTCCTTATTGCTTAGCGGAGAAAACATCTTCAGCGGAAACATCACATTTCCGAGCACTGTCTCGTTGTCAAACAGAGCCGATCCCTGGAATAGCATTCCGATGTCCATACGCAACTCTTTTCGCTGCTCGTCATTCATGGTGTTGAGGCAGCGACCGTCATAATATATCTCACCTTCCTCCGGGCGTAGAAGCCCCACAAGACACTTCAGAAGCACTGTCTTGCCGGAACCCGACTGTCCGATGATCAGATTAGTCTTTCCGGTCTCGAACTTTGCGGAGACTTCATGGAGCACCTGCACTCCGTCAAACCATTTACTGATATTCTTAACTTCAATCATTGCAACAGGAGTTTTGTGAGTATTACGTCGGCAAGAAGAATCAATATTGAACTTGCCACAACTGCGTTGGTACTTGCTTTGCCCACTTCAAGGGCACCACCCTTGACATAATAGCCATAGAAGGCAGCGACTGTCGCGATGATGTAGGCGAACACGACCGTCTTTATGATACCATACCAGACATACCATTCGTTGAAAAACGATTGGATGCCATATATATAGTTCTCTACTGTCAGCATGGTCGTGAATTCAGCCACCAACCAGCCTCCCCATAATCCGACAAACATCGAAAGCACGCAAAGTATGGGAACAAAAAGAACGAACCCTATGACTTTGGGAAGTACGATGAAATTGGCGGAGTTGATACCCATGATTTCCATAGCATCGATCTGTTCGGTCACACGCATTGTGCCGATTTCAGATGCTATGTTGGAGCCTACTTTACCTGCGAGGATCAGACACATCATTGTCGAAGAGAATTCAAGAAGAAGAATCTCTCGTGTGGCAAGTCCGGTAGAATAACTCGGAACGAGCGGTGACACTATATTGATCGTCATCTGAATGGCGATCACTGCTCCGATGAAGATCGATATGATCACCACGAGCGGAATGGAATCAAGACCAAGCTGCGAGATCTCTGTCACCAGCTGCTTGAAAAACACCTTCCATTTGTCTGGACGGCGGAAAACCTGGGTCATGAACAGACAGTAACGTCCGAATGTCTTTATAGAACTTGTTATCACAATCGTATTATTTTTAATTACCTTTCACCCCGCTTCAAGCGGAAGCATAAGAAACCAACTGCAAAATTAATAAAAAATTTCAAAGTTGAGCCCTATCTATTTGTATACAACAATCGTTTTTATTAATTTTGTCATGGAATAGTAAAAATAATTGGAGATATACACCAAAAATTGCGTTGTTTAAGCGAATCTCAGGTGTTGAAGGCCATAAACACAGAAGAATCAGAAATGTTGGTAATAGGCATCGCCGGCGGTACCGGATCGGGCAAATCCACCGTCGTCCGCAAGATAATTGAATCACTGCCCAAAGACGAGGTGGCAGTCCTTCCTCAGGACTGTTACTACAACGACAATCACCACATACCGCTTGAGACCCGCCTCAAGATGAACTATGACGAACCCAAGGCTATAGACTGGAATCTCCTGACCAAGCAGCTCGACGAGTTGAGGGAAGGTCATGCCATAGAGAGGCCCACTTATGACTTCCTCACTTGCGCCAGACTGCCGGAGACAGTCAAGATCGAGCCTCGCGAGGTCGTGGTGGTGGAAGGAATTCTTGTGCTGTGCGACAAAGAGCTTCGCGATAGAATGGACATCAAGGTGTTTGTGGACGCTGATGCCGACGAGCGTCTGATCAGGGTCATACATCGCGACTGTATCGAACGCGGACGCACTCCAAAGATGGTGATTGACCGGTACGAGGAGACACTCAAGCCGATGCATGAGCTTCACATCGAGCCTACTAAACGTTATGCCGACTTAATTATTCCGCAGGGTGGCAACAATAAGGTTGCCATAAAGCTGCTGACAGACTATATCCGAACACTTCTCCCATCATTCAGAAACAGACAATGAAGATATTTCCATTATTCCAAAAGAAAAAGGAGGGTGAACCGAAAGTCACCTCAGAAACTGAAACCGATATCCCAATCTTCTCCACAGATGGCGAAGAAGGAACGGAAAAGGATACGGAACGCACGCTTGAGGTGCCGGAAGCGACTATAGCCGAAGATATGATCGAGACCGGAGTTATGCCTGACACTCAGATCAAGGAACATGAGGAAGACATTTTCCTCGACACTCCGGAGGGAACGCTTGAAGAAGAAGTCATAGAAGCGGAACCTGAAAAAGGAATTCTTCGCACGAAAGACCTCGTAAAGAAATACGGTAAACGAACCGTTGCCAACAAGGTATCAATCTATGTGAAGCAAGGTGAGATCGTGGGTCTACTCGGTCCAAACGGGGCAGGAAAGACCACGACTTTCTACATGACGACAGGATTGATCACAGCCAACTCAGGAAAAATCTTTCTCGACAATCAAGACATCACGAGCTACCCTGTCTATAAAAGGGCTCAATTAGGAATCGGGTACCTCGCTCAGGAAGCTTCCGTTTTCCGTAAACTTACAGTTGAGAACAACATCAGGGCTGTCCTTGAGATGACCAATATGACGAAAGAGCAGCAGAAGGAAAAACTCGAGGAGCTGATCGAGGAGTTCAACCTCCATAAGGTAAGGAAGAATCTCGGCGACCAGCTGTCGGGTGGAGAGAGACGGCGTACAGAAATAGCCCGATGCCTCGCCATTAACCCTAAGTTCATCATGCTCGACGAACCATTCGCGGGAGTCGACCCCATTGCTGTGGAAGACATCCAGAGTGTTGTCTATAAACTGAAAGAGAAAAACATAGGAATCCTCATCACCGACCACAACGCACCGGAGACTCTAAGCATCACCGACAGGGCATATCTCCTTTTCGAAGGTCGAATTCTTTTCAGGGGTACAAGTGAGGAGCTTGCCGAGAATCCGATCGTGAGAGAGAAGTATCTTGGCCGCAACTTTATCTTCCGACGCAAGAAATTCGACTGACATGAAAAGATTCATTGATATTTGCCAGTTCGTTTTGGTGCTGTTGGGACTTGCCATCTGCGGACTTTTCC